>JAAYQU010000039.1 GCA_012519055.1 Bacteroidales bacterium
ACTCGGATGAGCATAAACAATAAAAACGTGCATTCTTCTCCCCCTTAAACTTTAAACCCAAAATTGTTTCAATTTCTTTCCATCCGCGCAGGACGCGCGGGCCTTCGCGTCATCTTTCCGATAACGGTTTATTTACGAAACAAATATAAAACATTCGTATATATTTAACTTATAACGTTCGTATATTATTTTCCATTCGTTTTAATACTTATAGAATATATGCCAGTAAAATCAATGACTAACACATTAAACCATTCCTTTGTTAACTATTTCATAAACGCAACTCTTCTTTCAGCTTCCACATCTTCAATGCTTTTAGCCAACGGCTTACCGAGTATGCGATTTCCTGTTTCTGTAATTAACAGATCCTCTTCGCTACGGATACCGCCAAAGTCACGATATTTATCGACTTTGTCGAAATTGATAAAATCGGTATTGATTTTATTCGCTCTCCAATGGTCAATCAGTTCAGGTATAAAATAGATTCCGGGTTCGATGGTGATTACAAAACCGGGTTCAAGTGGTCTTCCTAATCGAAGAGATTTTAAGCCGAATTGCGTACTTTTGGGCACATTGTTATAACCTACAATCACTTCTCCCAGATTCTCCATATCGTGTACATCCAATCCCATCAGGTGACCTGTTCCGCAAGGGAAGAATAGTGCGTGTGCTCCGTTTGCAACGGCATCTTGCGTGTTGCCTTTCGTTAAGCCGAGAGTTTTAAGCCCGTCGAAAATAGTTTCGCAAACATGCAGATGCACATCTTTGAAGTTGACGTTGGGCTTTGCCATTTTAATAGCGTTGTTGTGAGCTTCCAATGTTATTTGGTAAATTTCCTTCTGGCGTTCGGTAAATTTCTCAGATACGGGAAATGTGCTACTCATATCTCCGGCATATCCTAAAGGTGTTTCGTAACCAGCATCTAACAAAAAGAGTTGACCCTCTTTTATGGTGTTACCATGATAGTGATTATGAAGGAATTGCCCGTTGATAGTGGCAATAATTGGGAAAGATAGATTTCCGCCCGCAGCAAGTGCAGTTTCGTGAACTACGGCAGCTACTTGTGCTTCCGTCATGCCGGGACGAGCAAAATTCATGGCTCTCTTGTGCATCTCTGACGTTACGGTAACCGCCTTTTCAATTTCTATAATCTCCTCTTCCGATTTGATATTACGCTGATTAGCAATTGCTTCAATCAACTTTTTGCTTGCTTTTGCAGAGATCTCTTCTATAGAATATCCCAAAAGGTGATTGAGTTTCAAAATATGCTCTGGGCGATAGGGTGGCAGATAGTGGATCTTCTTCTTATCAGTTTTCTTTATTTTTTCCGTTAAACGTGATAAACTATCGGTATTCTTAACGCCAACCCTATTGGCTAACTCTTGTATGCTTGGTTGGGAACCTGTCCAAATAATCAGATCTATGGTAGCTTCATCGCCAAAAATATACTCTCTGTTTTCGTCTATATCGATTAATGCTGCAAGATTGGGCTTGCTTATTCCGAAATAGTATAGAAAACTGCTGTCCTGACGATAAAAGTAGGTATTGTCTTCATAATTGATTCCACACTCGTCGTTACCTAAAAAAAGTAGAATTCCTGATTGAAATTGTTTTTTCAATTTCTCTCTTCTCGATATGTAAGTTTCTTTTGAGAACATAAGCTTTATATTTTATTGATTATTATTGTTGTCCCATTGTGGAGGCTCGATTTTGAGAATGTGCTTAACAAAAAAATCGCGACGCTTTCTCTCTCCGTATTTTCCGCCCATAGTGTGTCTTTCTCCCGGAAGCATCACAAACTCGAAATCCTTATCATGTTTGACGAGCTCGTTAACCACTTGCAATGTGCTTGACGGGTCAACGTTGTTGTCCAATTCACCCAAAATAAGCATCAGTTTTCCTTGCAGAAGGTGAGCATTCTCCATATTGGAAGATTCCGAGTAATGCTCGCCGATAGGGTATCCCATCCACTGTTCGTTCCACCAAATTTTATCCATTCGGTTATCGTGACATGCACACGATGAAACACCTACTTTGTAAAATTCGGGATAAAACAGAAGTGCTCCCATAGTGCTTTGTCCGCCTGCTGACATGCCGTAAATACCCATATTGTCGATATTCATCTCTGGATATTTCGCTGCAGCAGCCTTTATCCACGCAATTCGGTCGGGGAAGCCTGCATCTTTTAGGTTTTTCCAACAGACATCGTGAAAGGCTTTAGAGCGGTTTGCTGTTCCCATTCCGTCTATCATCACAAAGATAAATCCCAACTCGGCAATGGCAGAAGTATATCGATGCTCAATAGCGAACCGCTTTGGTACGTGAGAATCGTGCGGTCCGGCATAGATATATTCGATAACTGGATATTTTTTCGAAGAGTCGAAATTTGAAGGACGAACAATCATGCCCCAAATATCGGTTTTTCCGTCACGCCCTTTCGCAGAGAAAACTTCGGGTTGTTGCCATCCAACAGCCTTAACGGCAGAAATATCGGGTTGTAAATCGGGTTTGTATATGACTTTTCCTCCCTCTTCAACAGAGCGTACAACAAGGGTTGGCGGCAAATCTACCCGAGAATAGGAATCAAACATATAGGCGTAATCGTGCGAGAAAGTTACGCTATGATGTGCGTTTTCGGGTGTAAGAGCCACTATTTTGCCGTTATCAATATTAAGAGAATAATATTTTTCGAGATAGGGATCTTCATCTTTATCCATTCCGCATCCTATAAACAAGATTTGTCTCTTTTTTTCATCCACCTTCACCACCTCTTTAACGACCCATTCACCTTTAGTCAGCTGCTTTTTAACTTTTCCTGAAAGGACATTGTACAGATAAATATGTCGCCAACCGTCACGTTCTGAGATCCAAAGCATTTCGTTGGAATCTTCTAGCCAATGTTGATAAAGTGAATAGTAATAGATAAAGGTGTTACACTCCTCATTAACAACGGTACGCAGCTCTCCCGACAGATTTCCGGCATAAATTATATATTGTTGATGCCCTCGTTTGTTAAAATCGAAAGTGAAGAAATCGCTCTCTTTATTCCACCTGATATTACCTAAATAGTATTGCTGTTCAATGTTGGGAATATTGAAAAGAACAATTTCGCCTGTTTCCACCATAAAAAGTGTAGGACGTCTGACGGGCAAAGCATCACCGGGTTTCGGGTATTCATACTCTTCGGTTACAGGCTGCAATTGTGTAGTGGGCGATGATGAGATTAACAGCAACTTCCTGAATTCTACTGGACTGTATTTGCTGCATACAATTTTACGTGAATCGGGCGACCAATAGATGTTTGAGGAATAATATTCGTAAGGAGAGCCATCGTTGCTAAGCTTTTTTCTCTCACCTGTTTCAATATCTTTTACCCATAGATTTCCTTCGGAAATATAGGCTTCTTTTTTACCGTCTGGAGAGGGTACATTTACCTTTTCGTTTTCTTTGTTTATAAGTCCCCAGTAAGGTCTGGAATAATCGTTTTGCTCCTGACATTTAGTTATTTTGTAATCGGACAGAGTTATAAAGTGGTCTACATTGTCAATGGTAAAAAAGAGCGAATCCTTTTCCGGGCGTATTCGGCGTATAGGAAGATTGTTGGGGTCAACTTCTCGATTAAGAAACTCCGAAAGTGAAACGGACATGCGTTCCCGGTCGAATGCTTTTTTCTGAGTTGCTGTTATGGGGTCTATAATATAACACTCACGTCCATCGGGTGTTTGTGTCTCATAGGCAAACAGATATGCTCTTTTGCCTGCCCGTACATTCTCAGCACCATAATAATATTTTGAAGTAAACACTTCGGCATAGTTGTCAGCCAAACGGTACAGACTGTCAATCCCTTGCGCCGATAGAATAAAGGGAGAAAGCAAGAATGCTATTACAAAATAGTGTCTATGTTTCATAATTGATAAGATTATTTTAGTTAAAAACACCTAATATAAGTGATTTTGTTGGAAATGCTCCCTGTTACGAACAAGTTTTAACCGCCGATTACTGCATTAAATCCGTTATCGATAAACGTATTTAGAATTTCAAACAATCTCTCTTTACTGGGCTCGGATAAGCCTTTATCATCGTAAACTCTTCCAAGTTTTTCATATTTATTCGTTGCTATGTTATGATAGGGTAGAAGTCCCACCATATCAGGCTTTCGTTTTAGAGATTTCAGAAAATCAATTGTTGCACCAATGTTTTCATCCGTAGTGTTTACACCCTCTACCAATGGAATTCGAATATGATAATCTTTGTTGCTTTCGGCAATAAATTGAAGATTTTTAAGAATAGTTACATTGTCCACTCCAACCCATTTTCGATGTTCCTCTGCATCCATAAGTTTTAAATCGTATAAAAACAGATCGGTGTGCGGTAAAATATCTTCAATTACCGATTTGCTGGCATATCCTGATGTGTCCACAGCCCTGTGAATGCCTTCTGCTCCGCATCTTAGCAACAGTCTTTTTAGTGCTTGGGGATAAGCCAACGGTTCACCACCAGAAAAGGTGACTCCACCGTCCGAAGAGTCTATAATGGAGCTCTCTTTCAGAATAATGGATATCACTTCATCTTCCGAATATTTTCGTCCGCTCATCTCCATTGCGTTAGTGGGGCATACTGCGGCGCATTTACCACAAACAGTACACTTTGTAAAATCGGTTTGGATGCCGTCATCGGTCAATAAAAGAGCCTTTTCAGGACAGATATCCACACATGATGAGCAGCCGATACACTTTTTTTTGTTGTATAGCTTCTCGGTTTTAAACGATTGGCTTTCAGGATTGTGACACCATAGGCACGACAGCGGACACCCTTTGAAAAAAACGGTCACACGTATGCCTGGTCCGTCGTTGATAGAGTAACGCTTTATATCGAAAAGAAAAGCCATGCTTAATTTGCTTTTTACCCTCTTTTAAAACGATTCGTTTTCGGTGCGCTCAATAACTTCCTGTTTCAGGTTATCGTTCATATCGTTGAAGTAGTCGCTATAACCCGCCATTCTGACCAATAAATCTTTATATTCTTCGGGATTTTCTCGTGCAGCAATCAAAGTTGCTGTATCCACGATGTTAAACTGCACATGGTGCCCTCCCTGTGAGAAATAAGAGCGGATAAGTTTTCCCAATTTTGCCACATCTTCGTCTCGTTTTAGCAGACTTGGTAGAAAACGTAAATTGAGCAGTGTCCCTCCAGATTTTACTTGGTCTAATTTTGCAAGCGAGCGTATAACTGCCGTTGGACCGTGTGTATCGCAACCGTGCGAAGGCGATGTGCCGTCGGAAATGGCTTTACATGCCAAACGTCCGTTGGGCGATGCACCCATTACGTTGCCAAAATAGTTATGGCAAGTAGTAGATAGCATATTTAGATGATATTTACCACCCTCTTTTCCGTTGGGACGACCATCTATCAATTTGAACAGATCTTCGTAAACTCTCACGGCAATATCATCGGCGTAATCGTCGTCGTTACCAAAGAAAGGAGTGTTGTTAAGAATTCGCTGACGCAATACCTCTTCGCCTTCAAAGTTTACGGAAACAGCATGAAGTAGGCTGTCCATATCAATAGATTTATCCTCGAAAACATGCTTTTTCAAAACTGATAACGAGTCGGTTATCGTTCCTAATCCTGTACATTGGATATAGGTAGTGTTATATCGCGGTCCTCCGTTATAATAATCTCGTCCTTTTTTGATACAGTCATCGATAATTACCGATAAAAATGTTGCCGGTGCATATTTTGCAAACATGCGGTCGATATAGTTATTTATCCTGATTTTCAAATCGATAATATACTTTAACTGTGCGTGGAATGCATCGTAAAGCTCTTCAAACGATTTAAAATTGCGTGGGTTGCCTGTTTCAATTCCCACCTTTTTGCCTGTTACGGGATTGATTCCGTTAAACAGTGTAACTTCAAGAATTTTAGGCACATTCAGGTAGCCAGTAAGCAAGAAAGCCTCTTTTCCGAAAGCTCCCACTTCAATACATCCGCTGCAACCACCTTCACGAGCGTCTCGGATTGATTTTCCTGAGCGCAACATCTGTTGGATATAGATATCGGGATTGAATACCGAAGGGTAACCGTGTCCCTGGCGAATAACTTTAATCGCAGCATGCAGAAATTTGTCCGGTGTGCGGGATGAAATATGCACCGAGTTACCGGGTTGAAGAATATGCAACTCTTCAATAATTTCGAGCATCAGATACGAAACCACGTTCACACCATCTGAGCCGTCGGGTCTTACACCACCGATATTGATATTGCAGAAGTCGTTGTAAGTGCCGCTTTCGTTTGCGGTGATACCCACTTTTGGCGGAGCAGGTTGATTATTTACCTTTATCCAGAAGCAGGAGAGAAGCTCTTTTGCATCATCGCGTGTGAGCGTTCCGTTGGCTAAATCGTTTTTATAAAATGGTTCAAGATGTTGGTCGAAATGTCCGGGGTTGAAGGAATCCCAACCGTTCAATTCAATAATAACTCCCAGATGCATAAACCAGTACATTTGAATTGCCTCCCAAAAATTACGAGGTTTATTTGCCGGAACATGACGACAAACTTGTGCTATCTGTAACAATTCGCTTATCCGTTTCGGGTCCTTTTCGTTTTTTGCCATCTCTTCTGCTTTTTCGGCGTATCGTTCTGCTAATCTGATAATAGCGTAGCATGATACCGCCATAGCCTTCAACTGCTCCTCCTTATCGGTGGCTTCGGGGTCGTTAAAAAAATCAAGTTTAGCTATCTCTTCATTTATTTCCCTTTTAAAATCGAGCATACCCTTTTTATAAACTTTCCCATCTAAACAGGTGTGTCCGGGGGCACGCTGTTCCATAAACTCCGTGAACAATCCGGCTTCATAGGCTGCGCTCCACTCTTCTGGTACATAATTGAAAATGCGCTCGCGTTGGGTACGACCTTGCCAGTATGGAATAACTTCGGTTCGATAAGTTTCAATATCCTCTTTGCTGATAGTGTAGCGCTGCTGCTCGCGTGTGTTGAGTACATTCAAATCCTCAACAGTATGGCAGGTAAGTTCGGGAAAAGTGGAAACAGCTTTTGGTTTTTCGCCTCGTTCGCCAACTATTAGCTCATTTTTGCCGATATAAATAGCTTTTTTCTCGCAAATTTCCATAAAGTTCAGGGCGCGCATCATAGGGATGGAATATTTTCCATTGTTTTCCTTATAAAATCGGGTCGTTATCAGTGCACGCTCAATGGACAGAGTTGCAGGGGTTGTAACACTCTCTTCCCTCAAATCCTGTATGCGCTGGTTCATACCCGGTTTTTTATGATTTTCTTTGTAGAAATTGCCTTCCTGATTCGATTTTCTTTCAGGTATTCTATTTTTGGATTTTATTTTTTCGAACATTTCTTTCTCTCTTATTTAAATGTAACGTAAAGATAGCTAATATTTTTAGAACTGTGATTTTCTTTAAGGGGAACTCAATAGTTATATGTGTGACCTCTATTCTTATTTATAAAAGTCATTGATAAGCCCATTCAACTTATCTTATAACAAATTAACTGTATAAAGGTTCAATCTGTAATTTGTGTTACAATCAATATCATTTTAGTATGATTCTATAACATTTGTCAGCATAAGTTATGTAGTATTTTAACATTATCTGCCCGTTGGTATTAGTTTCAAAAGTTGATAGGCTTAAGTCTATCCACGGATAATCATCCGTGCATTCTTTAATCTCATCATTTACAATTTTCCTGTCCGGTATGTTTACAAGATGATAAAGTGTTTCAACCCGTCCCACGCCAATATCAGCCGGTGCCGACATTATGATTGCCCATCTGTTATTAGTTGATATATCGATAAGCTGTAAAACCGACTGTGGATCGTGATAAATTACCATACCTTGGTTTTGTTCGTCATCGGCTAAAAGGGTGTTTTCGGTCTGGTTTATGTAAACTTTTTTTATTGGTATCAACGGAGTTGAACTGTTCAATGTGCACTCTTCTCCGGTTAAAAACAGTTCCGAGATACAGATATCATCATATTTAGTCCCCGGTAATGATTCTACTATATCGATTTTTACAAAAAAACAGGAATCAAGTATCGGTTGCTCGAAATGTGACCGTGCTTGCTGGTATACTTTCTTGCTGAATTCATTAAGTTCTTTTCGCGAAAAATCTAATTCAATTGTTTGAATACCAAAAGTATCGACTAATGTTACAATTTGTTCGCGCGGGTATTTTAATCCTACATATACGTCGGCAATTTCACTAACAAATCCTCCATCGGGATGAACAGTTGCATAAACCGATAATTGTATTTTTTTTGGGCGGGCATTTTTATAAAACAGCTCTTGGCTCTTTCCGTATCCGGAAAAAATATTAACGTACACCTTGTTGTTGTCATGGGGCATCCTTAAATAGGTGCCGGCAGGGTTGTTGTTTTTATATGAGCCACATACCCAGCAGGTTTTAATATTACCATCAAATATGTTCGATTCAGGGTAGGGCTCAACGGGCATATCTTCATAATCGTAATCGCAGACATTTAAAAAAAAATCCTCCCATTCACTTTCCGATTGTGCCCATCCGTTACTCGTTGTATAGATGGCAATTATAATAAGACAAGCAACTTTATAATAATGATTTAATTTGATCATAGGTCTTCTTTGATTTTTGTTCGTATATGCTCTTCCAAGGTTCTTCGAGACTATTTTTATAGTCATCCATTTCTTTGAGTATCGACTCAATCTTAGATTTTCTTTTTTTTGCTATTATTTGTTCGACTACTGCCCGTCGGGTTTTGGATGAGCTATTTATCAGGTAGATTGTCTCCTCAATATATTCCCTGTCAGATTTAGGATATATTTCATCCAGAATCAAGTCCCAATCTGCCAAAGGAATTTCTGCAAGTTGCCTATTGATCGAAGTTAGATCGCATTTTTCTGATTTGATGAGAAGATTATTGAATGTCGTGGTATCAATAGCTGTATCGGTTTTGGTATATACATTAAAAGCACGGGGCTGCCCATATTTTTCTTTTAACGATGTTATAGCTTGTAGGCTTTTTGGGGTTCTGGCATTTTCAATTATCCAGTCCCAGTACGGAACTGGAGATATTAAGTAATAAGCCATGGTATCGGTTAGTGCTAATGTTACACTCCATTTTGCTCTCCACGGGCCTAACAAGCTTGTTAGGTCACTAAAGGTAATTAGCTTCTCAAGTAATTTGCTTTCGCAATCAAAAACATAAAGTCCAACATCCTTTAATAAATACTTGGGTTTTCCCCCATCGGGGAAAGCGGCAATACCCTCTGCGCTACGGTAGGCCATTTTTGAGGCTACAAAAGCTACTTTTGTATGATTATCGTTCCAAGCAGCACCCCAATGGACGTCGTAATCAATTGTCAAATACTCGGAATAGCACGATGTAAGCAAAAAAACCATACTTACTGTGAGTGTCTTAACAGTAAATATGGCTTTAAAATAGAAATAGAACTTTTTCATGGTGTTTTTATCGATATTTAGGATATTAATCAATAACTAAGTCGAAAGCACCATTGTCAAGATTTTTTTAATTATATGGTCTATTCTGTTTTTTTCCAAATAATTTCTTTTTTCCAATTATCTTTTCCTTGATAATAATCTTTAAATAATTGGATAGTCTCTTCTTTTGTTAGCACTTTCTCAGCGGCGAATTGTTGTCCATTTTCTTTATATTCAGCAACAAAATTACCATCAGAAAAGGCTGCTTGAATAAAATCATCCTTGTCATTCAAAATAATAAAGAAATTATCATCGTTAAGGCTGTTGATACATTCCACCACTTTCTCTTCACTTACTTTATCAAAAGTATCACCATTTGCCAATTCGACTGAGAAATTTGACACTTTTTTTACTTCCTTTTTCGCCCCGTCATTTGATTCTTTTCCCGCTCCATCAACAGGTATGGTTTTGCTTAATTGTTCAAACTCTGCTTTTTTAAAAGTATCCAAACCACTACCTACAAAAACCCAGTTTTTTCCATTATCCAAGCTTGATAAAAGGACAGCATGAATTTGGTCTGGTCCAGCATCAGCGTAATATGCTGTAGCAAAAACTGCTTTTCTGCCCATAATATTACCAACCTCATAGCGCACCTCTTTTATAGTGCCATCCCATCCAGCAACAGCTTTTGCATCTTCCTTAACGCCTTTATCTTCGAAATAACCTTCCGAGATTGCATATTTTAGAATTCCGGAGGCGTTCTTTTTGAGCAATTCAACATCTTTGTTTTTGTACGCATTTAACACCTCTTTAGCTACATTTTCTACCTGAGAAAAGGCAGTAATAGTAGAGACAAAAATTAAAGTGGAAATAATTACTAATTTTTTCATAGCTACAATTTTTAAGTTAATTAATAGAATTTAGAAAATATCATGAATGATATTTTTTATTTGCAGTATTTAAATTTCAACTATATGTATTTAGATATCATTCAAATATATGAATATTTTTTAATAAAAGTCAAACAACTATTTTAAAAAACAAAAAAACTATGTAAAATGCACAGTAAAAACTACCGCTATTGAAGCTACGTTCTTATATACAGTGACCGATGTTTTATTAAATGTTTTTAGTTTTGCATTTCAGTATATCTGATCAAATTCTCGAAAATAATTGTCCGTTGGACAAAATCAATCCTGAAAGGATGACAAGATTATAGATTAAAATTTAAAAGCGATATAGTAACCCTGAAAGGGTGAAATAGCTTATTGAAATTGGCGGAACAATTATGTCACTCTATGGGGTTTGGGCAAACCTTTGATATTCATTGGGTTATAATAATATCATCCCTGCGAGATTATGGGTTGTATAAAATTACAATTGGTATAATATAACCAATATCTGAAACTCTTAATCCTCTTTTATCACTAAACATATTGTTACTATATTTGCAAATAGGTAACAACGCCTTTACAATCATTACTACGAAAAAAATATATGAACCAGTACGAGAGTATTTTAAAAGAATATTGGGGTTACGATAAGTTTCGACCATTGCAATTAGAAATTATCGAATCCACTTGTTCAGGCAAAGATACTCTCGGGTTACTTCCTACAGGAGGCGGCAAGTCCATAACTTTTCAGGTTTCAGCACTTTCAAAGTCCGGGATTTGTATCGTTGTTACTCCATTAATAGCCCTTATGAAAGATCAGGTTGAAAACCTGAAAAATAAGAATATTAAAGCTTATACGATCTATTCCGGACAGTCGAAACAAGAGATAGATATCATGCTAAATAATTGCGTTTACGGCGATATTAAGTTTCTGTATGTCTCTCCGGAAAGATTAGGTACCGAAATTTTCAAAGCTCGTGTGCCAGATATGAATGTTAATCTTATTGCTGTTGACGAAGCTCACTGTATATCTCAGTGGGGCTACGATTTTAGACCATCATACTTAAAGATAGCCAATCTGAGACAATTACTACCCAATATTCCTGTCTTAGCACTTACGGCTACTGCCACTTCGAAAGTGGTTGACGATATTCAGGATAAACTAATGTTTAAGCAAAAAAACGTTTTCAAGAAAAGTTTTGAGCGTAAAAACTTGGTTTACTGGGTAAAAGAGAGCGAGAACAAAGATAACGATCTGCTAAAAATCACAAAACGAAATCAGGGGACAGGCATTGTTTATGTCCGCAACAGGCGCAAAACCAAAGAGACTGCCGAGTTCCTTGTGAGAAACGGAATATCTGCCGATTATTACCATGCAGGATTATCGCCCGAACTCCGCGACCTGAAACAGCAAGAGTGGATGGATGACAAAACAAAGGTAATTGTCTCTACTAACGCCTTTGGTATGGGTATCGACAAGTCAGATGTGCGATATGTTGTACATTTAGATTTGCCTGATTCGCTTGAAGCATATTTTCAGGAAGCGGGCAGGGGAGGTCGAGACGAGAAAAAAGCGCATGCAATTTTACTCTACAATCGTCACGATAGGGCTAAGCTTAGGCAAAATCTCACAAACTCATATCCTGAAATAGATTTTATTAAAGATGTTTACGAAAACGTAGGAGCATTTCTCCAAATCCCCATTGGCGCAGGCAAAGGAGGCTCATATAACTTTGAGTTGGGTGAATTTATTACAAAATACAAATACAGTGCGGTAAAAGCTCTTAATGCTCTTAAAATATTAGAGATGGAGGGATATATCGCAGTTACCGAGGAGGTAAATATTCCACCAAGAGTAAAATTTATTGTAAATAGGAACGATTTATATAAATTTCAGGTTGATAAATTGCAGTTCGATGCATTTATAAAACTTCTGCTAAGAAGTTATACGGGCTTGTTTCAGGAGTATGCCGCTGTAGATGAATACGTATTGGCTTCGAAAGCTCAATGCAGTGTCGAAACGGTGCACGAATATTTGGTAACATTAGACAAAATGAAAATTATTGACTATATCCCTCGCTTAGATAAACCGCAAATAGTGATGACCGAGGAGAGACTAGATATCAAAAGCATCTATATCTCCAAAGAACACTACGATGTTCGCAAAAATAATTATCAGGAGAAGATTGAGGCAGCTATAAGATATGCAGAATCGACTCAAATATGTCGTAGTCGTATGTTGTTAGAATATTTTGGAGATACATCAGCCAATAATTGTGGGCAGTGCGATATTTGTCTCAAAAATCGCAAAAATTCGGTATCAGTCAAGTCGTTTGGAGAGATAAAAGAGGAAATACTCGGTTTATTTGATGTTAAGCCAATGAAGTTAGTAAATTTGGTTGATGAGTTGCATTACGAAGAGAACTATATTTTACACGTTCTACAGTGGTTGTTGGATAATAATTCGATATATAAAAACAGTCAAGGAGAGTACGAAAAGAAGAAAACAAAATAGTAACTATATGGATAACAGTGAGATAAATGAAAGATTGATAACAGAGTTCGTAACCATGTCTGCAGAATATTGCAGGGCATTGAATAGTTTAGATCAATTTACGCCACACGGGTTTGCAACATTTTCGTTGCAACTGCTACCGATGCTATATGTCAGAGCCTTTAGCCTGCCAAGTTTTGATGATTATGACCGCGAAGCAGTCGAAAAATTTGTCACAGAGGAGGAGTGGACGCGAGTAAAACTGCAACTCTCAAAGCTGTTTGGCAAAAACGACAAATATGCCGAGCAGTTTACCCGTTTTGGGGATGAAGCAACCGAATCGCTCTCGGAAAATTTGGCAGACGTCTATCAAGATCTCAAAGATTTTACGCAGTTGATAGCATTCGGCATAGATGACGCAATTGTCGAAGCTGTTGGCGAGGTAAAACATAATTTTGAAGATTATTGGGGACAGCGATTGCTAAATGCTTTGCGAGCAATGCACAATCTGTATTTTGACAACAAATTTTCGAAAGAACCTGTCTTCAAGGTGACAGAAGATTATTAAAAACTCATATTTGATGATTGATTTTGATAAAGAGATTACAAGAGACATTATAGATCAACTACCATTGAAATCGTTTGAGGGTGAGATAGTTGTCGTTTCCGACCCATCATTTTTAGATGAAGTTGTAAATGAGATTTCAAAATCGAAAGTTTTAGGTTTTGATACCGAAACGCGACCAGTGTTTAAAAAAGGCGAGAAACGAAATATCAGCCTGTTGCAACTTTACGATGGAAACAGGGCTTATCTGTTTAGAATCAACAAAATGGGATTTGCAGAACAGTTAAAAGAGATATTGCAAAATAAAGATATAATAAAAGCCGGTGCAGCTGTTCATGACGATATTAAGGGACTACGAAAGTTAAGCTCCTTTAATCCGCAAGGATTTGTTGATTTGCAAAAAGTAGCAAATCAATTTCATATCAACGGCATAAGTGTCAGGAAATTAGCGGCACGAATTTTAGAAATCAAAATCAGTAAAAGGCAACAACTTTCAAATTGGGATAACGATATACTTGAAGCCTCGCAAATACGCTATGCAGCAACCGATGCATGGATTTGCTATCTGCTATATTTTGAACTCAAAAAAATGCAGGAAGAGTTAGGCAAAAACTCAAATATAACTACTAATAAAAACCGATTTAACACAACCTCCAATGAGCAATAAATACCCCACAATCATCATAAAACGAGGGAAAGAGCATGCTATAAAACGCCGTCACCCATGGATTTTTACAGGAGCAATCGACAAGTACGACAAAAACCTAACTGATGGCTCTATTGTACGCATTATCGACCACGGAGGGGAGTTTTTAGCCTTGGGTCACTTTTCTGATGGACCCTCAATAGCAGTTAGAATTTTTGCATTTGAAGAAGCTGAAATTAACTACACCTTTTGGTTAAACAAAGTTAAGGCTGCCCACAATCTACGCATGGCAATGATAAGCAGAACGCCAGAAACCAACGTATATAGGCTGATACATGGCGAGGGAGACGGCTTGCCCGGGCTTATTATCGACATCTACGGAGATTCAGCAGTAGTGCAGTTCCACAGTATCGGAATGTGGAGCGAGCGCGAGCATATTAAGAATGCTTTGATTGAAATTTATGGTGGCAATTTAAAAACCATTTACAATAAAAGCAGTGAAACTATGCCAGCAGCCTTTAAAGACGAAGTGTCAGACGGTTTTTGGTTGGGTGCCGATGAAAATGGAATTGTGTTAGAGTACGGCAATAAATTTATTGTTGACTGGATTGAGGGTCAAAAAACAGGCTTTTTTATTGATCAACGCGAGAATCGACAACTCCTAAAACAATACGCTGCAGGGCGTACCGTATGTAATATGTTCGGCTACACAGGAGGTTTTTCCGTTTACGCACTGGCTGGCAACGCTTTGAGTGTCGATACAATAGACAGTTCAAAAACAGCAGTAGCCAAAGCATCGCAGAACGTAGCACTGAATTTCCCAGAAGCCAATAACCACCGAGCAATTGAGGATAACGCTTTCACTTATCTATCAAATTTCGGTTCGAAGTACAACCTCATTATTCTTGACCCGCCCGCGTTTGCAAAACATCACGGTGCTATAGACAATGCCCTGAAAGGCTATAAGCGTATTAACCAAATAGCAATGGAAAAAATAGAACCAAACGGCATTATTTTCACATTTAGCTGTTCGCAAGCTGTAAGCATGGCAGAGTTCAAGAAGTCAGTTTTTGTAGCGGCTGCCAATGCAAAGCGCAATGTGCGTATCCTGCACCAATTGTCGCAACCAACCGACCATCCAATCAGCATTTTTCACCCCGAGGGGGAATATTTAAAGGGATTGGTGTTACACGTTGAATGAATATCAATTAGCAATGTGCAATGAACAATTAATACCGATTGGACACATGCTATAGCCCAAATTTCGCTGTAGTGTTTGTACAATTGGTATAAAACAAGAAAACCTCTTAACTCGAAACACACAATCCAAGAAATCAACTGACTGAAAGTCTGACAATTGTTCATTGTTCATTGTTAATTGCTTAACGCATTGTGACAATCTCGTCCCGGTCTGGACCCACAGAGATGTAAGCAACAGGTACATTCACAAAATCTTCAATAAATTTTACAAACTCTAAAAACTGTTTAGGAAAATCTTTTTTATTACGAACTTTGTTTATTGGTGAGTTCCAACCCTTTAAGGTCTTGTAAACAGGTTCAATTTTTCTATCGGTATCGAAAGGAAACCTGTCTGTCTCTTTTCCTTCTACGATATATTTTGTACATACCTTAACCTCTGAAAAGGTGTCCATAACGTCAGATTTTGTCAACAACAACTGAGTAACACCATTAAGCATTACAACATATTTAAGTGCTACTAAATCAAGCCATCCGCAACGGCGTGGTCGTCCTGTTGTACTGCCATATTCGCGACCAATATCGCGGAGTTTTTGCCCAGCTTCGTCAAACAGTTCAGTTGGGAAAGGTCCGGAACCAACACGTGTGCAATATCCTTTTACAATTCCGATAACTTCGCCAATTCGGTGTGGAGCAATCCCCATTCCTGTACAGGCTCCACCACAAGTTGTGTTCGAGGATGTTACAAACGGATACGAACCAAAATCAATATCCAACATCGCACCTTGAGCTCCTTCTGCTAATATTCGCTTGTTGCTGTTTAGCAAGTTGTTTATCTCATATTCAGAGTCAATAAATTCAAATTCGAGCATTGTTGCCAATGAGTTAAAAAATATCTCCTCTCGTTCAGCTAAGTTAAGAGTCTCTTTTATAGGCGATAATACAGAATCATACAATGCACGAGCCTCGTAATATTTATCTTTAAAATCGGGACGTTCTATATCTCCAACTCTTAGCCCCTCACGCCCTATTTTGTCGCGATATGCAGGCGCAATACCTTTAAGCGTAGAACCAATTTTTTTGTCACCCTTAGCATTTTCGCTTATAGCGTCTAAAAGTGGGTGGAAAGGTAAAATCAAGTGTCCCTTACGGCTGATTTTCAAGTTGTTCACAGGATTTACTCCAATATTTCTCAATCCCTCTATCTCCTTTTTGAAGATAATAGGGTCAATTACAACACCATTACTAATGATATTTAAACAATCCGGATGAAAAATCCCTGAAGGTATAAGATGCAGAACATGTTTGCGTTGATTAAACTCCAAAGAGTGCCCTGCGTTCGGACCCCCTTGAAACCTTATAACTACGTCATAATTAGGAGTTAACACATCAACACCTTTTCCTTTGCCTTCGTCTCCCCATTGCAATCCAAGCAATACATCTATTTTGTTCATTGTTCTTATCTTTTCTTATTTTAATATAATGTTTAGACTTTGTTACAACAAAACACAAAAAAACATAAACGACTGATATTTAGCTGACTAAACCACAATCGTTTATTTAAATCAAACACTCGGTTTTGTCGCTCGAAGATAGCAATAATTTTGTATACAATTAATGATTTTGGTAATCGTTTTATCAACGTTTGATTAACTATTTGTACCTTTGCAAGCTAGTAGTCAACGTATCATGGAAAAACATAAAGCTGGTTTTGTAAATATTATAGGAAATCCCAATGTGGGCAAATCAACCTTAATGAATAGGTTGGTTGGCGAGAAGCTATCTATTATTACTCCCAAGGCACAAACCACGCGACACCGTATTTTTGGTATTATCAATGGAGACGATTTTCAGATTGTGATTTCCGATACACCGGGCATAATAAATCCGCACCACTCGCTACACAAAAGCATGATGCAATTTGTTGAAACAGCAATAAAAGATGCTGATATTGTGCTATATATGACTGATATTTATGATAATCCTGAAAAAAATCCCATTTACGTTGAAAAAGTTTCTAAAATAGATTTGCCCACATTGGTTATAATCAACAAAATAGACCTAAGTAATCAACTTGAGGTTGAAAAGAAGGTTGAGGAGTGGAAACGATTAATACCCAATGCCAGCGTACTTCCTGTATCGGCACAGTACAATATGAATGTGGATTTAGTGCTGAAATATATTTTAAATAATCTGCCCGATGGGGAAGCATACTATCCAAAAGATACGTTGACAGACAAAACAATGCGTTTTATTGTGTCAGAGTTAATTCGCGAAAAAATATTCTTAAATTACCAGAAAGAGATTCCATATAGCGTTGAAGTAGTTGTTGATAGTTATAAAGAGTCTGAAAAAATGGTACGTATTGAGGCAACAATATTTACCGAGCGCGAAAGTCAAAAACGGATTATTATTGGTCATAAAGGCGAGATGATAAAACGTGTAGGAATTGAGGCACGTGCTGATATTGAGGCATTTATAGAACAACACGTATTTTTGGGATTACACGTTAAAGTTGATCCCGATTGGAGAAACAATAGCCAACGTCTTGCGAGATTTGGCTACATTAATTAAACAATAAAGGACAAAACAGATGTCAGGAATAATTGCAATAGTTGGACGACCAAATGTCGGCAAATCAACACTTTTTAATAGATTAGTTGGCAGACGTGCTGCTATAGAAAATGAAGAGGCAGGCGTAACCCGCGACCGACATTACGGAAAATGTGAGTGGAATGGGGTAGAGTTTTCTCTTATAGATACTGGGGGTTATGTTGTTGGAAGTGAAGATGTTTTCGAGAGTGAAATAAGAAAACAGGTTTTGGTTGCTGTGGAAGAGGCTGATGCTCTGATTTTTGTTTTAGATGTACAAACTGGTGTAACAGACTTAGATACAGCTGTAGTTGATGTTTTAAGAAGATACCCCGACAAAAAAATATTTCCTGTTGTCAACAAAGTTGATAATAACGAACTTTTGTTGCAATCATACGACGCATATACGTTAGGATTCGAGAAAATATATCAAGTTAGCTCGCTAAGTGGTTATGGTACAGGAGATTTGCTCGATGACGTTGTCGAAGCACTACCAAAAGAGGTAAAGTCAGAGGATACAGACGATCTTCCACGTATAGCTATTGTTGGTCGTCCAAATGTTGGAAAATCCTCGTTAGTCAATCTTTTATTGGAAGACGAACGCTCGATTGTCACTCCAATTGCAGGAACCACGCGCGATTCCATACACACTCGCTTTAATAAATATGGACACGATTTTATACTTATCGATACCGCAGGACTAAGAAGAAAAGCCAAAGTGCACGACGATGTGGAATTTTATTCAGTAATGCGAACTATTAGAGTAATCGAAGATTGCGATGTTTGCGTACTTATGTTAGATGCGACCATTGGCATAGAAGCGCAAGATTTGTCGATTCTGAATGTAATATTGAAAAACCGTAAAGGATTAGTTGTGTTTGTCAATAAGTGGGATTTGGTCGAGAAAGAGAAGAACATTGACGTTGAATTTGAAAAAAGCATAAGACAGCGTACAGCGCCGTTTACAGATTACCCAATTCATTTTGTCTCTGCGCTGACAAAGCAGAGGGTTTTAAAATCGTTAGACTCTGTTGTGCAGGTATATGAAAACAGAAAACAGAAAATCCCCACTTCAAAACTTAACGATATAATGTTGCCTGAAATAGAGGCGTTTCCACCACCGGCAACTAAGGGTAAGTATATCAGAATAAAATATATAACTCAGCTTCCTACAAAAACACCGCAAATAGCTTTTTATTGCAATCTGCCACAATACGTTAAAGAGCCATACAGACGGTTCTTAGAGAATAAAATCAGAAGTCATTTTGATTTTTCGGGCGTGCCAATTGAGATTTATATGCGAAAGAAATAGTAACTTTGGTAAAGTTTTAAAGTAAATAACATGAATGTAATAATTGAAATAGCTAAATGGCTGTTGCCCTCACTGATGGTCTTTCTGGCAGTGTGGATTGTTTTTAATCACGTAAAGAATAGCGACAAACGGCGTTATGCCTATGAATTGCGATTAAAAGAGAAACGAGCTATCCTGCCCGCGAGGTTGCAAGCGCACGAAAGAATGATGTTGTTTCTTGAACGAATTAGTCCAGAAGCATTGATAATGCGACTACAACGACCAAATTTAACAGTACAGCAACTACACTCCATGCTTTTAAAAACGATACGGCAAGAGTGGGATCATAACGTTGCACAACAACTATATCTGTCTGACAAGGCGTGGACGTTAATTAAAAACTCACGCGAAAATATTGTAAAGCTAATAAACACCGAAGCCGGCAAATTAAAACCATCAGACCCTGCAATGCAATTAAGTCAAAAAATATTGGAGGAGTGTTCTGGCGAAAGACCCCTCACAGCCGATGCTATAAGACTACTTAAAGAAGAGGTTAGAAATCTGTTTTAATCAAATACTTCTAACCCTCTTTTTACTGTACGGCATATTTAATTAGTCGATAATGATATATAATTCTCGTATTCTTAATCTTTTAGATATTGAAATTCCTTTAATAGTTGCACCAATGTATCTCGTTACCAACGAAGATATGGTTATTGCAGCTTGTAATTCGGGTGCAACAGGTGCGATACCAGCAATGAATTGGGCAACTCCAGAGTTAATGCAGGAGGGGATAACGAAAATAAAGTCGCAAACAAATAAGCCTTTCGGGATAAATATTATTACACACTCATCTAATCCTAAACTTAACGAGCAATTGCAAGTGTGTATTGATGAGCAGGTTAGCTTTATTATCACATCATTAGGAAATCCAGAAGCAGTTATAAAAAAATGCAAACAGCATGGTATAAGAGTTTTCTGTGATGTTGTTGATGAAAGACACGCCAAACGCCTTGAGGATGCAGGCGCAGATGCCCTGATAGCTGTAAACAAAAATGCTGGCGGACATGCCGGAGCCTTATCTCCTGAAATGTTAATTAAACGCTTGCGAAGCGAGGTTTCAATACCAATAATTTCGGCAGGAGGCGTTGCTACAACTGATCAGCTACAACACATATTTGATTTGGGGGCCGAAGCAGTAAGCGTGGGAACGGTATTTATCGCCACCCACGAGTGCAGTGTCTCTGATGAATACAAACAGGCTGTTATTCAATACTCTGCAAAAGATATCGTTATGACTGATCGACTGTCGGGAACCCCGTGTGCCGTTATAAATACTCCCTACGTAAAAAAAATAGGAACCAAGCAGAACCTCTTGGAAAGAATCCTGAACAGAAACAAAAAGTTAAAACGATACCTAAAACAGTACGCCTACTCACGAGGAATGAAAATGTTGAAAAGAGCAGCCTTTAGTGCCACCTATCAAACAGTTTGGGTTGCCGGACCTTGTATAGAACACGTTAAAGGCATTAAAAGTGTAAGCGATACCATAAAAGATATTGTTGGCAACGTGGAGTTTAGCGACCGAAAAGGTACAATATAAAAGGTAAAAGGAGCAAGGTACAAGGCGGCACACTGAGCCCCCGGTGGCTGAGTTTATCGAAGCCACCTCATACCACCTATGACGGTCACTTCGATAAACTCAGTGCCCGTGTCCCAGTACACAGCCCAATTCCCCACTTTTAAACTTCGATTGCGCTCAGTGTAATGCTCTGCTCAGCAATCCATCCTTCAAAAATCTATTACCTAAAAAAATGGGTTTGGGATTAATTGAATATTAGGGGTTGTGTTATTAACGTAATCCCATTAATTGTTAATTGCTAATTGCACATTGCTAATTGATTTTGGAAACCATTTTTCTTACAACCTCAAAATCACACTCAAACCAATTGTGGTCGTCGGTATCCGTAGTTGAGCTTAGTTTTACCTCTGACAGTGGTTTCATTTTGCTTTTAACCAGTCGCTTACCTGAAAAGTGTACCTCGCTGGCTTTTGTAGCACTCAGAATGTTTAAAACATTTTCTGAATTTATACCTCCGCCGGGTAGAATTATAATTTTATTGGCTGCTCGCTTTACAAATTCTGATAGTGTTTGTAGTCCTTCAAAGGCACTGCTTTTTCCTCCCGATGTTAGAACTCTGTTTACACCGCAACTAATAAGTACGTCCAACGAAGAGAATAAGTCGCGTGATATATCAAATGCCCTATGAAACGTAACTTGCATTGGATAAGCAGTTTCCATAACCGTTTTTACAAAATCTACATCAATGTCACCACTCTGAGTAAGTACTCCTACGACAATTCCGTTAACATCAGAGGCTTTGCAGAATTTAATATCCTCTAAAATTACCTTTTTCTCGAATTCGGAATATAAAAAATCGCCAATACGTGGTCTAATCATCACATGTAGTTTGCAATCAACACTTTGTCGAACAAGTTTTATGCTTGCAGCAGATGGCGACAATCCACCCTCGGAGTAGCCTGAGCATAATTCTATCCTGTCAGCACCTGCCTGACATGCAATTATAGCCGATTCAGGAGTAAATACGGCAACTTCTAAAAGTGTACGTTTTTGTGACATACAAGGGTTTAATTTGGTTGCGTTCTTGGGTTATCAATCAATACGTACTTGAGAGCTTGAGTTAACAAACAAAATATTACCCAATTTATCGTAACCCGAGAAAATCTCCTCGCCACTATGCTTAATACTTTCATGCATGAAACCTATAAGTGTCAGAGCAGCGTCGCTTGAATACTTATTAATTATCTCTTTGACAGGCACATCGCTCTCTCTTATTACAATTTCTACATTTTGGTGCGTTATTGGCAATCGACCTGTTGTTATTAGATCGTTCATTTTAGCATACACAGAATCAATATCTTCCTCTTTACACAGCTCGTATATTTTTATATTGCTTTTTTTCCAGTCTGGGTGCCCAAGAATAATAAAACTAAGCAGTATCATTAGGTTTGCGTTATCTGCGTCGCTACTCTTTATCCAGATATGTATTCCGTTTTTATAATAAAAAGGCTTACGGCTTGCTGCTAAGATACATATATCGAAATCGCCAGCGTTAACAAGTCTTATATTTGGGATAATTTCACTTAGCTCTTTAGGATCTTCTTTGTCGTAATCAAAAATCACCATATTATTCTCCATTCCCGCAATTCCGGGTATCTGTATGGCTTGTGCCACAGCTGATGTGCCTGACGGAGAAATTATAGTATCCAAATAGACACTATTTTCGGTTTCTATGTTTTTCAAAATTTTCTCGAGTTCAAGTTTCGATTGCTCGTACGTCTCTTTTGAATAATAGCCATCAATATGATGTAAATATGTGCCGAAACCATATTTATATGATATCCAGTTGATTAATCTAAATGCATTATCGTATTTGAATGAATTTTTGGAGATACAAATAGCACTTGGTCGCCACTCTTTTTCCGATTTTGAAAATCGCTGACGTTGCATATAAACCTGTAAACGTCTGTTTATCTGGAAAATAGAGTTGGCAAATATTGCAGCTAAACCTTTTCTGTCTTTATGATAGTTATCTATATATAGATACAGGGCTATCATAACAGTAAATGCAATAACTGTATATATTACGCTGATTTTGAACATAATCCACACCGATGCAATAAACCCAATTAGTGAAAATATCCATTTTGATTTAAAAGAAGGACGGTATGAGGGAGACGACCCAAAATGATTAAGGAACGATATTAGACAAATGGTACCGTAAGTTACCATAAAAAACATTGAGATTATTTGAGCTACAACGTCAACGTCACCTATAGCTACAAAAACTAAGGCTATTGCACAGGTTACTAATGAGGCGTTAGCGGGTTCGTTATCTGATTCTCTACTTAGTCCTAGCCAATTATTTATTTTTTGCATTGGAAACGATTCGTCATTTGCTAATGCTTGCAAAGTTCGTGGTGCAACCATTATTGACCCCAATGCCGATGAAAATGTACATGCTGCTAATCCCAATGGAATAGTTATGCTTCCGTAAACTGCGATTTTTGACATAATTAGCTGGTCAGCAAGTAATTCTTCAGCAGATGCAGATACTGCAAGTTTGTATGCTACAAAGAAATATATTACCATGCCAACGAATGTTGCTGACAAAGTGCCTAAAGGTATTGATTTTCCGGGGTTGCGTAAATCACCAGAAAGACCAACACCTGCAGTCACTCCTGTAAATGCAGGGAATACAATCGCAAATACTATAAAAAATGAATCAGAGTTACGGAATTGAAAATTTGAAATAAAGTGTGACGTTTCGCCCAGATTTTCAGGTCTACCAATGAAGAAAAGTAAAAGTGATACTGCTAATATTGCGTTAATAATGTATAGTGCTTTAATACCCATATTCGCCCCTTTCTTGAATATTAAAACAGATAGTATCAACATTACAGGAATACCTATGATCTGTCTAGGCAACCATATACCATGGTTGACAAGCAAATAATCAAACATAAACGAAAACGCTTCTGTAAAGGCGATAATATAGAAAGCTACGCTAATGGCTTGCGATAAAAAGAGTGATATTCCGATTGTGGCTCCGATATTCAAGCCAAAAGAGCGTGAAATAATGTAATACTCTCCACCACCTTCAACACGTTTGTTTGTGGCAATTTCTGACAGCGCTAGCGATGTAGGGATTGTCACGGTGTGAGCAAGTAGAATAATAAATACTACTCCTATAAAGCCCAGGGTGCCAACTGCGTATCCAAATCTTAAAAATAATACAGCACCCAATATTGTTGATATTGCTGTAAAAAATACCGGTGCTGTTCCAAATTTTTTTTCCATATTTATTAAACGTGTTAATTATTCATAAAAAGGCCAACGCAAGAAAAAAATTGCGTTGACCTTTATCTTTTATGGAAAGTATTTTTTCAAATTACAATAATGTCTTATTTTAGACCTAGAACTTCTGCTCCTTGATTGAATCTAATATCAACAGGAATACCTGCAGAGTTTATTTTATCCAAATCAGATTGTAAAGTACTAGACATTACACCTTTTTCTAAAATCCACTCTTTAGCCTCTTCATAATCACCTTCCCCTTGCATTTCAAGTATCTCTTCTACCAATTCATTCATAGCTTCGGTCATTTTTTCAAAATCAACTTTGTAGAGACCTGTTTCCGAGTCGCGTGTAAATGCTTCGGCTTCAGCAAAATAGTTGTAACGCATTAAGTTCGCAACACCGTGTGCACTTGTTGCTCCAAATCGTACTGAACGGAACAAACCAGCCATAAATGTTACATAGTTGTCCATCAAATCTTTTTCCGGGAACTCGCCCATTTCGTAAAGTTTTGCAACCATATAAAGTCCCATTATATCGGCTTTGTTCTCTTCAATTGAGCTATAAGTTTCTTTAAGAGCGTCGCGAACGGTTCCTTTTCCGTTAATAGTCTCTTTTACACCTAAGCCATGACCAACTTCGTGGAACATTACATTTTCAAAGAAAGCGTCAAATTTTACGTGTTTTCTTTGCGATTCGTCAATAACTATCTCTGAAATAGGAAGAAGTATTTTGTCGAATTTTGCTTTCATCGCGTTTTTTAGTTGCAGTTTACGGCTGCCTTTTGCTGCATGTACACGTGTGTCATTTGGCAGGTTTATAGCGATGTTTTTACTACCTGCATTACAATCTCCCCTGTATAGAATTACGTCGTAAACATACATATTGGCGTCAGCATGAACCTCTTCTTGTTTGTATTTTTCGTCGCATGGAAGTGATGCTTGTAGCTTTGGAAGTAGCTCTCCGTACTTATCTAAACGGGCGCTCCAATCTAAATCTTTAATCAATATTTGTGCACTATGAGCTGCTTTTACACCTACTAATTGATCTTCGTAGCTTTCAATTGGTCCAACGACAAAATCTATTTTGTTGTCGCGCATATCCATCCAAGCCATATCTGATGCTAAATAGTCATCGGTTTCGAGAGCCTCGGCTCGTAGCTGAAGATATTTTTTAAATCCCTCATCTTCCGAAAGTTCAGCTGCTTCGCGAAGTAGGGATGCTGCTTTGGTTATCTCTTCACTATAGGCAACGTGATACGGTATTTGAACAAGTTTTCCGTTATCATCGCGACGCACCAACGAGTACCAATCCATTTTATTAGGTTCTTCCCATGCTTCAAACTCCTCTTTGGTAATATCAGCGGGATAGTAGTTTGCGCCGGCTGGCTTTTCGCCAAATCCTTCAACAAAAGGCTTATTTGCGTTCATGCGATCCCATGGACCATACATTATTTTGGCAAATTCACGTGTTGCATCATCTGGTAATGATTCCAAAAATGCTGTTTTATCACCAGGAAAGGCATCTTTCCAAAACAGCTCTTCCATAATTTCGCTAACTTCAATTAGCTTGAGTAACATTGCTTTGTCGTTAGCACCTAAATGGCTAAGGTCTGTGGTTAAATCAACCAATGCAAACTGATCTACCTTTTCTTGCATAGGATTTACTTCCTTTTTTTGACTACAACCTGACAATATCAGTAGCGACGTTGCCAAAGTTGCCATAAATAATTTTGTTGACATGTTTTTGATATTTAAATAGTTAAATTGATTCGTTTTCACTATAAAACCTGAAACCTAAACGTTTCCCAGTTTTTAAATTTGCGTACTCGTTGTTGTCTTTGATTTGAGCAACAGTTACAACAGCACTTTGTTCGTATGGTGGTACAAGCAGGTCAAAATCAAGCGAATATAGTATTGCCGATTGTACAACATTTCGCATTGTTTTTGTATTAACTTGCTGATCACCAAAGTTATTATACAGAACCCCAAGTTGACGTTTACCTTCAACTATAAAGTTCATATCTTGGTTTATAAAAATACGCCCAATCAAATATCCCGCATCTTCTAAACGATTGTATCTGAAAGAGTCAGCCAAAAAATTGTAGATATTTATAATTCCACAATAGGCTGAGTAATTATCTTCTTCCACAATTGACGTTTTCCATATAGGGTGGCTTCTATCGAAGACAAAGACATTGGTATGTTTCGAAAATACCAATAAATCGCCTGCAACCATGAGTTCTATTTGGGAATGCCCCGACTCGCGATAACTTGATGCAATTTTGGCATTTACCCCCTTCAGTGATTTCTGAGTGTTTTGGGCAACGTATTTGCATACATTTTTCAAAATTTTGAAAGCCTCATTTGTGTTTTGGTAAACTGTCTGCTTTACGACAGCTTTTTTGGTTAATGTCTCTAATATCAGTGTTTGAGGGTCAATGTTTTTGTTGATATTCATGCAGTGGACTATTTATTGTTGCTTCAATCATCTAATATACGCAAAAATAACTGATTTTATTAAAGATTGAAACAAAAATATTAAGAACTTTCTCTTTACTTATTGCATTGGTTTTATTGTTGAATTATAATGTTTGTTTAATATTAATTAAGGATAATTATATCTTTATATAAAAATGTAAAAATTGATATATTTCTGTGTATAAGGTAATTGTGTAAACATGATAAAAAAATTAACAAATCGTTAACAAATAAAATCTTATTATTGTTTAATAAATTGTTTTATTTGTAACTGAAACTTTAAACAATACGGTTATGACAACAACTGAATTTTCTAATCAAATTGTCGGACTGCAGGAGAGTCTTGGCAGATTCGCATACAAATTAACAGCAAACCGAGAAGAGGCTCGAGATTTGGTTCAGGAAACAATATATAAAGCACTTAGCAATCAAGATAAGTTTGAAGACGAAACTAACTTGAAATCTTGGACGTTTACTATTTTAAAAAACACATTTATAAATAGTTACAGGAGAAATACCCGCTTTCGTGTTATTCTGGATCAAACTCAAGACCTATACTTTATTTCCAAACCTCAGGATTCAGGCTTTATCAGTCCTGATAGTAATTTTAGTGTAAAAGAGATAAGGAAAGCCATAAATCTTTTGAAAGATGATTATAGAATACCGTTTATTATGCATACTGAGGGTTATAAATACAAAGAGATAGCTGATGAAATTGGTATCCCAATCGGGTCGGTTAAAAGTCGCATTTTTATTGCACGTAAAAAACTTATGTCTTACTTAAAAGATTTTCAATAATAGTAAGAAATAATGAGAGCATTTAGTTGACTGTCAGCTTGATGCGTATAAAGAAAGTGATTTATTGGTTTATCGCTTTCTTTTTTGTGTCATATATATTGTGAAACCTCATTCACAAAATGTCGTCAGCTTTTATTAGTAAGCTCTTGCAAACAATACTCTCTCTTTTGATGGTTTGCCACTATAAATACATTTTCCATTCTCCTGCGGATTATCGAAAGGGATACAGCGTATAGTTGCTTTCACCTCCTCTTTTATTGCAGCTTCCGTCTCGGCTGTGCCGTCCCAGTGCGCCAATACAAAACCGCCTTTGTTTTCTAATATATCTTTGAACTCGTCCCACGAATCTGTTTTATAAGTGTTGGCTTCTCTGAAATCAAGGGCTTTTTTATGCAAATTAGCTTGAATATCTTCTAATAATTTAGGGATATGTTTTTCAATATTGTCAATAGGAATAGTCTCTTTCGTAAGAGTGTCGCGGCGAGCAACCTCAATAGTATTGTTTTCAATATCACGCGAACCAATCGCCAATCTAACGGGAACGCCTTTCATCTCATATTCGGCAAACTTCCAGCCCGGTTTTTGTGTATCGCGGTCATCGACTTTAACCGTAATATTGAGTTTTCTTAATTTTTCAGCAGTTGCATGAGCATGTTTACACGTTGTTTCATATTGCTCTTGATTTCTGTAGATAGGAACAATTACAACATGAGTAGGAGCAAGCTTCGGCGGTAAAACTAACCCTTTATCGTCTGAGTGAGTCATAATTAAAGCTCCCATTAAACGGGTAGAAACACCCCACGATGTAGCCCAAACGTATTCGAGTTTACCATCTTTGTCAGCAAACTTCACGTCAAAAGCTTTTGCAAAGTTTTGTCCTAAAAAGTGAGATGTGCCTGCTTGCAGTGCTTTGCCATCTTGCATTAATGCCTCGATACATAAAGTGTCAACAGCACCTGCAAAGCGTTCGCTTTCGGTTTTATGTCCCTGAATAACAGGCATTGCCATCCAATCATTTGCGAAATTGGCGTAAACATTAATCATTTTCATTGTCTCTTCAATCGCCTCTTCGCTTGTAGCGTGTGCAGTATGACCCTCTTGCCACAAAAATTCTGCAGTCCTTAAAAAGAGACGTGTACGCATCTCCCAGCGCACAACATTTGCCCACTGATTGCACAGAATAGGAAGGTCGCGATATGATTGAATCCAATTTCTATATGTGTTCCAAATTATGGTTTCCGATGTTGGTCGAATAATTAGCTCCTCTTCGAGTTTAGCTTCGGGGTCAACAATAACCCCATTTCCTTTCGGATCATTCATTAATCTATAATGCGTTACAACCGCACACTCTTTCGCAAATCCCTCAACGTGGGCAGCCTCCTTACTCATGAATGATTTAGGAATAAACAGTGGAAAGTAGGCGTTTACGTGTCCCGTATCTTTAAACATTTTGTCTAATTGTGCCTGGATTTTTTCCCATATCGCATATCCATAAGGTTTTATTACCATGCAACCGCGCACTGCCGAATTTTCAGCCAATTCTGCCTTTAAAACCAAATCATTGTACCATTGTGAGTAGTTTTCTGACCGAGGTGTAATCTCTTTTGACATAATTTATTTTGAATATTAATTGTGTTTAAAAGTAATTAATCAAATCTTTTGGCAAAGAAACAAACAATTAGTGAAAAATCGAAACATCTTTGGCTTTCAAACGGTATAAAAATTGTGGATTAATATAGTTAGATTCTAATTGTATCAATATATAGAGTTGAAAACGTTAGCGTTTAACTTTTTTTTAACTATATTGCAACAAATAAAATCAATTAATCGTTTTAAATTTGAGAACTAAAGAGTCAGGCAATTGTTAATTATAATAAGAGTAAGCAACTAAAATTGAGAAAGGGTCAGATTATGAAGAACAGATATTTTATAATGGTATTTATAGCATCAGCTCTATTTGGTTGTAATCCATCTATGTATCAGGCTGGATACAGTGACGAGTTATACTTTGATGGAAGTGCAAGAGAGAGCAATGCTTATCAGCAAAAAGAGAGTCGAGACGATAGAAAAATTGTCACAACTGATATGTATACAAATCACAACGATTATAACGATGTTACTGAAGAAGAGTACTATGACAATGAGTATTCAGGGAATACATATATTTCGTTCTCTATTGCGGCACCAGGATTTTATGCCGGCATAAACTCTCCTTTCTGGGGAGGATGGTATTATCCTTATTATGGTCCTTACGCTCGTTATCGTTGGGTTGATTGGTATTGGGACGCATATTTTTACAGTCCTTACTACGCAGTTTATTGGAATCCATATTGGTACGATCCTTGGTATGGTCCGTGGTATGCCGGTTGGTATCATCCTTGGTATGCACCGTATCATTATCATTATTGGGGATATCACTATTGGGGTTACCATTGGGCTTATTGGTCACACAGCTCTCCAGATTATAGGCGAGAGACTATTACACACCGCAACTCTCTTGTGACAAATCGTCCAAACAGCAGAGGAACGAGTATCCGACAAGGAGGAACACTTAAAAGAGATGCGACAAGCCAAGATATTTCGGTTGTGCAAGGTGGCAATCGTCCCGACAATACAAGAGGCGGTATTCGTAGTACTCGTCCTGACAATAGGCTGGAAAACGATGAGAGAAACAATCAAGTTGTTGTGAGAGATGTTCGTCAAACAACATCCGACAGAGATGGAAGTGTCGTAAATAATCGCACTGGAAACAGAAATACTGATAGGGGTAGAATTACCCACACTCGCGAGACAAGACCAGTAAAAAATGATTTTTCAGATAAACAGATTGCGCCTATTCGTTCAAACCTAGGTGTAGGAAGCAGTGTAAAACCTTCACAAGGGGCGAACAGACCTTCAAACAGTAATACGCATTTTTCTAATCCACCGGCAAGCAATAACCGTACTACTCCGACACAAAGAGACAACATTCGTCCAAGTCAAAGTAATACAAAGACAAACAGCGAACCACGTGTTATCAGACCAAACACCAGAAACGATTATAACTATGACAAAGGAAGTAACAGTAACAGAGGAGGAAGTAATAGTCATTATACCCCATCGCGTTCAAACACTTCAACAGGGAGTGGTAGTAGATCTTCTGGAGGAAGTAATTCAAGTCGTCCGTCTGGAGGCAATTCAAGTCGTCCATCAGGAAGTAACTTTAGAAGGTAGGATTTGTTGAGTTAATTCAAAATTTAAAGCAAAATACATCAACCTAAATTATTAAAAATATTGAATCATGATAAATAATTTTAATAAAGCTCTCTCAATCATGGGTATAGGGCTACTTATTCTGACAAATAGTTTGTTTGCACAAAATGAAATTGATGCTTTGAGGTACTCAACAACTTATCATGGTGGCTCAGCTAGGGTTATGAGCATGGGCGGAGCTTTTTCTGCACTTGGAAGCGATATTTCGTCTGGTAGTATAAATCCGGCAGGAATAGGCTTGTATCGCTCATCTGACGTTCAGTATAGTGTTGGTATTGATTATACAAAAACCAAGAGCAATTACTTGAACGAAATGTCAACCGATTATAAGTATGGTTTTAAGACACAAAGTTTTGGTTTGGTTTTCAGTATGCCCAATGCTGCCAATTATGAGTCGGGAAGTGGCCAAGTAAGTACAACATTCGGGGTCTCTTACAACCGTATAAATTCTTTTAATCAAAATGTTTTTGCAACAGGAAGGCACGATAGTCGTTCTTATTTAACGCATTTAACGGATTACTATAATCAGAATAGCAATTATTGGGATATGTTTTGGGAAACGGGCATTTTATTTGAAGATACTGTCACCGGATTTGTGACAAACGATTTTGCTCGTGACTCGGCTTACCAAATAAAGCAGTACTTTGAGCATCGTCAAAAAGGAAATATCAACGATTTCAACTTTACTATTGGTTTTAACCAGTCGAATAAATTTTATTACGGTTTTTCACTAGGTGTTTTGTCTTTAGACCACACTGAAGATATCGGTATTACTGAAAACGACGATAAAAATTTGACACAATTTTTAAAAGGATTTTACTATAATAACTATTTTTCTCGATCTGGTTTGGGTTTGAATTTTAAGGCTGGTATGTTATATCAAGTTACCCCAACCGTTAAACTATCTTTAGCAGCGCATACCCCGACAATTATAAGCATTGATGAAGATTGGGACGAAAAACTCAAAGCTCGTTATGACAATCCTGCTAATGATACAATTACAGCACGATATTACGAAACAACATTTTCGGTTGTAACTCCTGCCAGAATAATAGCTGGAGCCTCGATGGTCTTGGCTAACAGGGTGTTAGTAGGTGTCGATTACGAAACAGCTGCTTATCAAACAATGAGATTAGATAGTGACAGATATTCATTTATAGACGAAAATCGTTCAATAAGCGACAATTACACTTGGCGTCATGCCGTGCGCTTGGGTGCAGAGTTAAGAGTATATCAATTTTTTGTACGAGGGGGTGGATTTTACTATTCATCGCCGATGAAGTCTGCAGGAAGCAATATGTCAACTTTAGGATTTGCAGGAGGTTTAGGTTTCCGTTCAGGAAACTTTTATGCTGATTTTGCTTACAATAACTCTTCTATGCCTTACAAATACTACATTGACGGTACAGATGATATGCGAATTGATGTTGATAAAACATCGAACAACTTCTATTTGACGTTTGGATTAAGGTTCTAGACAAGAGCTATATAAAAACAAAAAACCATAAGTAACTTTACTGTTATTTATGGTTTTTTTTGGCGGAGAGAGAGGGATTCGAACCCCCGGAGCCTCGCAGCTCAACGGTTTTCAAGACCGCCGCAATCGACCACTCTGCCATCTCTCCGGCGACAAAAGTAGATTTTTTTTTTATTATGCCAAAACTTTTCAATCAATAATTGAAAAATTCATATAAGCTACGGAGCTAATATCTTGTTATTCTTTGTATTATATTTAGAACAAATAGTCCAAAATATATAACAGATTTATCAATTTTATAATCAGTAAAACATAAAGTACCAAAAACGATACTCAAACCATAATTTTAAATAAGTATTCATTTTTTTATTAGCGTCTAATGTATGATTGATAGAACTATTAAATTGAAATTAAATTACTTATTATTTGGTTATTATGAGAAAATGTAATATGTTTGTTTACATGAGAACCGAAAGGGCGCGTGCTTCACAAGCCTGTGTTGTCAGTAAAGCCAAAGGATAATTCTTTTGGCTTTAATTTTTTTATCACTGATTTTATATTTTAACGAAAAACTTTACTATTTGATAACCTGTGTGCATCAAAACGATAACCAACAGATAGTTCTGTTTGCCCATGTCCAAAAGAAAAAGAGTAGGGAGATTTACTTATAGTGGTTTGAGTACCAGTAACTCCGGAAAAACAGGCATAAAAGTTATTTTTTTGATAAAGAAAAGAGACCCGAGATTGGAAAAAGAAAGCAGATTTAAGCCCTTTTTCAATAGGTGTGCCGTCATCATAATGTGCAGAATTGCTGTAAACTCCGTATCCCGGAATTAAACTTATATTTAAACAAAAGTACTTTTTAAAAACAAATGTATGAGCGTATCCAACGGTTGCACCAAAACTAACCGTGCTCATATTGCTTAACTGCGAAATATTTTGAAAGTAGTTTATTGCAAAATGAGGTATGAAAGTCGTATCAGCATTTAAAGTGTTGTAGAATACGAAAGTTCCTAAAATTAATGAGCCTACGGTCTTCTTCTGCTTTTCATTAAAATTGAATACAGCTTTATATGAAAACTTGTCGTAGTTAACAATATAATTTGCAACAATGCCGTAATTCCCAATATTTAAATCTGTTTTTGGGTAGTTGCTATCATAATCCCACAAATCAAAGTAGTCTGACATATTTGAAAAGTAGAAACCTTTGTACAACTGAAAATATCCGTCAATAGCCCAACGTCGTAAGTTGAAATTATATTGAAAATCAATACTTTTAGTATTTCCTAGTTGCTTGCTACTTTTTTTGCTTGATGGGAGTGAATATGCTAACCCAAGTCCAAACCATTTGTAAGATGCCTCAAGACCTATAGCCAACTTGCTATTTGGTTGGTACTCAATTAATTTACCCGAAGCAACATCGAAAGTGCTGAAACTTACAAATTTTTGAGGGAAATAGATACCTGCAATTAGTTTGTCGTCAAAGCTTACAATGTACGAGGTATCAACATCTTTGCTTTTAAATGGAAAAGAAGCTAACGATTTTGCTGGAATATCAAGCCAAATTATTGTAAATGCCAATATAAAAGTTACCCTAACCATATTTTAATCTATAAAAATCGGTTTGTTTAATATTACGTTGTTAAATTCGGATGAGATTGACAGCAGTTCATTTATTGCACTCTCTGATTCACTATCAATTCTTATGCTTTTACTATTCACATAGAGGTCAATATGCTGATTAACAACCTCATCACTAATTTCTTGCGCGTGACGCTTTACGTAAGGCATTGACATTTCTGGATTGTTTGTAGCATATTTTACACTTTCTTGCATAATTTGCTGAATATCAGTCTTTACCTTTTCAGATAAATCTCTTCTAATTACAATGCCTCCAAGAGGTAAAGGTAATCCTGTTTGTTTTTCCCATTCATGTCCAAGGTCGGCAATTTGTTGTAATCCACGTTGTTTATATGTAAAACGGGTTTCGTGAATAATCAAACCTGCGTCAACTTCATTTTCTAAAATTGCGCGCTCAATATCTGAAAAAAGATAAACCTTTTTTGTTCTGATATCAGGAAAAAGCCTTTTTAACAACAGGTTTGCTGTTGTGTTTTCACCAGGTATAGCTATTTTCTTATATTTCAACTCATTAAGTTCAATTTTATGTTTACTGATTATCATGGGACCATTTCCAAAGCCAATAGCTGAACCCGAACGTAAAAGCTGATAATTTTTAGAGATAAGAGGGTAATTATTAAAGCTAATTTTAGCGATATCAGCCTCATTATTAGATGTTAATTTATTAAGCAAGTCAATGTCGGCAAGCGTAAGTTCGAAGTCGTAATTCAGAGTGTCAACACGCTTATTAACAATGGCTTCGAACATAAAAGTGTCGTTCGGACATGTTGAAAAGGCTAATTTAAGCTTCATTATCAGTTTTTGTTTTTTTTATTATTGTGGTAACAGTCTCATTTACAGCAAACGATAAATTATTTATTGCAAGTTCAGTTTTCCACTCTCTTTTATCTCTAACTCCAACCATATTTGAAACAGCCCTCAGTTGCATTGATTTTACCCCCATAAAAAAACAAACATAAAAGACAGCTGCACCTTCCATTGATTCAATATCGGGATTAAACCTTGATTTCAGAGCTTCAATAGTTTCCTGATTTGTATGTACTGTGTCGCTGGTAATAGCTTTAACTTTTCTGTATGATTTTACTTTTGTCTGAAAAGTTGATTTTAAGCAAGATGTTTGTTCAATACTCTTATCAAAAATATTAAAACCTGCTTCAACCCAGGACATTACATCATTCCCTGTTTCAACAATTCGGTCAGAAAAGCAATCTTCAATAACTTCAACAACACTGCCTAATACAATGTCTGAGTTGTATGTTCCGCAAATCCCTACATTTAAGACTATGTCGTAGTTATTTTTTGACAGACACTTTGTAAGATTAAAAATAGTTGCCGCTATTCCTATTCCTGTTACTAAAATATCAACATTCGCTATTGTTGAACTTAACAATGTTTTTTCTTGTTTTTGTTTTGTGTCAACCAGCAGTCGTATTTCATCAAATGTTGCTGCAACAATAAGAATTCTCATTATTCTAATTTTAATCGTTTGAGTATTGATTAGGCTACTAAAATACAAAATATCAACTTTAAATCCGTAGTTTTATTATTTTTGCAGTTCCAAATGTGTAAACAAAGTTGATTATCTTTTTATGTATATGGTTAGATGTAAGAGTTTTAATTTAAATTTTAACCTATTTTTGGGAACAGTTAAGATAACGAAACGGATTGATTTACACGGTAATTGTTAAAAAATATAATATAGCACATTAAAAGCGATGGATAACAATAAAAACAGAGAGACAGATTTAGAGAATGGCTATTTGCAAGTTGATCAGTTTAATAAAGAATCAACGAGCTCTATTAGTTCACACTACAAAGATATATTGAGACATTTAGGTGAAGATCCTGAGCGTGAAGGGTTGTTAAAAACACCAAAACGGGTTGCTAAAGCGCTTCAGTTTTTAACTCAGGGTTATTCCATGAACCCCGATGAGATACTTCGCTCTGCGATTTTTGAGGAGGAGTATCGCCAGATGGTTTTAGTAAAAGATATTGATTTGTATAGTTTGTGTGAACATCACATGCTACCTTTTTTTGGAAAAGCCCACGTTGCTTATATACCCAATGGGTATATAACAGGATTGAGCAAAATCGCGCGAGTAGTTGAAGCTTATGCACGCAGGCTACAGGTACAGGAGCGATTAACAGTTCAAATTCGTAATTGTATTCAAGATGCATTGCATCCATTGGGAGTAGCTGTTGTTATTGAGGCTCAGCACATGTGTATGCAAATGCGAGGTGTACAGAAACAAAACTCAGCAACTACGACATCTGCCTTTACCGGGGCTTTTTTAAACTCGCCGGCAACGCGTGAAGAGTTTTTTCATCTAATAGGAAAAACATTACGTTAAGCATGGGATAATGCAACGAATGTTAATCTAATTCATATATCTTGTTAATGGTATAGTTTGTAGGCGAATCAAAACCATATAGATTTCTCATCTCAGGATCCTCATAAAACCCTTTAACAGTAGTGCTTACAGAGGGTTTAAATCCTTTTCTTATTACGTAGCTTCGACATGCAAAAAGCCCGTATCCGCCGCTGATATTTGTAATAGGTGGGACTTCGCTGCTAATTCCACTGCTACGAAACCAAATTTGTTCGGCAAAATTTTCGTCTGCTATAACATATTCAAAATCGACTTTGCCCGGGTATCTTCGCATACCACCTGTAGGTGGTGTTAAAACCTCTTTTAAAGCATTGTATATATCAGCACCTCTAACACCCATTGATTCCTCGTTCTCGTAGCCCATTCTTTGCATTGCAACTGGGAGACTTATGGTCTTTCTGTCGTACCTGTCGGCACTATACCATTCGTAGTAATGAAAATAGACTTTAAGTTTCGCTCCTCCTGAATATTTTGGCAGTTTAAATCTAGCACCCAAAAACTTATCTTTGGTGAGATTGTACAGTTGTCCAGGAGCGGGGTTGGTCTGATGAAATGCAACTAAAGGGTGGCATAAGGAGGTTACAACTTTACCATCCGGCAAAATAACTTCCAAATCGTAAGTATATATCTTATCTTTATTGTTTTCATATGGCAATGTTTCTGTACTTGCGTAAACATGGTGTTTGTCAATAGCAAAAACAGTTTGTCCTTGTGCATTTACACTATCTTTTGTTAAAAACAGTTTATTGAAGACAATTGTCTTAATGAGATGGTTTTGTTCATTTTTCACATATATCTTAACGCTTAAATCAGCATCGTATATTAAACTATCGGGATTTGTTGCCATCTCATATGCCGATTCATTCCCCAAAAAAACTCTGTTTACTCTAACATAATGAATAGTATCGTTTGGGTCAAGTATTGAATATACCACAGGTATATTTTCCCAAGGAGCTGAAATGTCAATTTCTGTTTCACACGAAACTAGTATTACGCAAGTGGCAATAAGTGATAAGAGTGAAAATCTCATTTTATTAAGGTTGATTTATTTTGCCACAAATTTAGCTTTTTATTGAAAAATACAACTATTCTGTAATAAACTTTTGTGTGCAGTATTTTTTTTACCACTTCACAAGTTGACTTTTCTACGGCAAAGAGTCAATACCGTATGTTGCGTAAAATATTGCCTTTTGAAAGCCCAAGTAAGCTAATTCAGGATTGGTGGCAAACAGACATTTTGTGTCATCGGTGGGTTTGTATCCCCTTAAGATAATGTGACTCCTACAGGCAAACAATCCATATCCACCAATTATATTGGTAATAGGAGGAGTTTCGTAGTTAAATCCGCCTACACGTTTCCATATTTGTTCGGCATAGTTTTCATCTGCGATAACATATTCGTAATCAACTTTTCCTACAAAACGTTTTTCACCCGATTCTGGAGGATTTAATTCAGTTTTAATACGATCGAATATTTCGTTTGAGCGAAGTCTCATTGTGGTCTCTTCTTCTCCTTTTTGACGTTCCATTTTTATAGGGAACATCATGGTTTTTCTTGTATAGTTTATTTCGTCTGTAAACTCGTAGTAATGAAAGTATATGTTGAGTTTAACGCCTGCAGAATAACGGGGGAGCTTAAAATTGGGACCAAAAGATTGATTAAGTTTTAAGTTGTATTTTTCACCGAAGCCAGGGTTTACCTGAACAAAACCAACCAACGGATTACATGTTGAAGTCACTACTTTTCCGTCTGGCAGTTTTACATTAAGCTCATAAATTAAATTACTTTCATTTGGCAGAGTTTGTTTTGAAAAATAGACGTGATGTTTTTGAGTTGAGAACACGACATTTCCGCTACTGTTTACGCTATCTTTCTCTATATCAGTTCTGTTAAAAACTATGGTTTTTATTAAGTTGTTATACTCATCTTTAACCTTAATTTTCACATCAAGCGTATCTTTATAAACAAGACTGTCAGGTTGCATTGCCATAACATATGCTGATTCATTTCCCGAGAAAACTCGGGTTATGCGGACATAATGAATAGTGTCTGATGGATCTAGTATGGAATACACAACAGGTATGTTTTCCCAATCGGCTGATATATCAATATCTGTTTTGCAAGAAACAGCAATTACACAAACAAGAAGGATGTAAACCAGACTCTTTGTCATCTTAGCAATTAAAAAACGTTACAAGCAAATTTAACTAAATTGATGCTAATAAGCAAGGCTAATTAGTTTATGGTAAATTCATCTGTTTTGCAAATTCCCATAAAACTACTCCACCAGAAACTGCAACGTTGAGAGAGTGTTTTGTTCCCCACTGTGGTATTTCTATGCAATGGTCGCAGAGTTCCATTGTTTTGTCGTCAATTCCGTTTACCTCGTTTCCAAAAATCAGTACAAACGTTTGATTTTTAGTACTAATATTATATTCATTTAGTTTTATTGATTGTTCAGCTTGTTCAACAGCTATTATGGTAAAATTTTGGGCTTTGAGCTTTTTAACAGTATCGTATGTGTCAGATACATATTCCCATTCCACAGATTCAGTAGCACCAAGAGCAGTTTTTTGAATCTCTTTATTAGGAGGATATGAGGTTATTCCACACAAATATATTTTTTGAATACGAAAAGCATCCGCAGTTCTGAAAAAAGATCCAACATTGTGTGCACTTCTAATGTTATCTAACACAATAATCATGGGTCTTTTTTCTAACTCCCTGAATGTGTTGACACTAATGCGGTCAAGTTCATCCATGCTTAGTTTGCGAAATCTTGTCATGATTAAAAAGAGTTGGGTATTATCAAAAAAATCTATATTTTCGTTCGTTCAAATAACGATTTCAAAATTAGGTCGAAAAATTGATTTTTAAAAACATCATATTATAAACTATAAAATAAAAATATATGAATATTCATGAATATCAAGCAAAACAAATTTTACGTTCGTTTGGCGTTGCAGTTCCTGTAAGCTATCCCGCGTTTAGTGTTGACGAGGCTGTTGAAGCAGCAAACAAGATTGGTAAAGAGACAGGTTGTACAGTTTGGGCAGTCAAGGCTCAAATTCATGCAGGCGGAAGAGGCAAAGGAGGAGGAGTAAAAATTGCCAAAAGTATAGATGAAGTAAAAAAATATGCTTCCGATATTTTGGGCATGCAGTTGGTTACACCACAAACCGGTCCTAAAGGCAAGCTCGTTAGAAAACTTCTTATTGAACAAGGAATATATTATCCAGGACCTGAAGAGATTAAAGAATTTTATATGAGCGTTCTGCTTGACAGACAACTAAGCCAAAACATTATAATGTACAGCCCTGATGGAGGGATGGATATAGAAGAAGTTGCAGCTAAAACACCCGAAAGAATTTTTAAAGAGGTGATTGATCCTGCTGTTGGTTTGCAACCATTTCAAGCCAAAAAAATAGCTTCAAACCTTCAGTTAACAGGCGATGCATATAAATATATGCTAAGTTTCGTAAACTCTTTATATAATGCGTATATAGGTAGCGATGCACAACTTTTTGAAATAAATCCAGTAGCAAAAACATCTGACGGTAAGATAATTGCCGCTGACGCAAAAGTTGTGCTTGATGACAATGCTCTGTACAGACATAAAGAGTACGCAGAGCTACGAGATACTTTCGAAGAAGATCCAATTGAGGTAGAAGCCAGTAAATATGGACTAAACTTTATCAAGCTAGATGGAAACGTTGGCTGTATGGTCAATGGTGCGGGGCTTGCAATGGCTACAATGGATATTATTAAACTTAGTGGGGGAAATCCTGCGAACTTTTTAGATGTTGGCGGTAGTGCTAATGCCGAAACTGTAGAAGCTGGATTTCGTATTATTTTAAAAGACCCGAATATAAAAGCTATATTGATAAATATTTTTGGAGGTATAGTACGTGGCGAGCGTGTTGCACAAGGGGTCGTTGATGCGTATAAATCAATTGGTAAGATAGATGTTCCCGTAATAGTTAGATTACAGGGAACAAACGCAAAAGAAGGAAGAGAAATTATTGACAAAAGTGGCTTAAAAGTGTTTTCGGCAACCACTTTACAAGAAGCTGCCGATTTAGTGCAGAGTAAGTTGGAAAATTAGAAATTAGAAATTATAAGGTAAAGCAATTAACAATTTAAATTACAAAAATCCTTTTTATTATTTTTTACTATTAAAATTTTGCCGATAAATAATTAGTTGCTAAATTTGCACCGCAATTGAACAAAATGGTGTGGTAGTTCAGTTTGGTTAGAATACCGGCCTGTCACGCCGGGGGTCGCGGGTTCGAGTCCCGTCCACACCGCAGAAAGCCTTTCGTGAGAGAGGCTTTTTTTATAGCTATTAGGCTTTTGAGTGAAAATCCTAAATTCACCAATTACCAAAATACAACAATTTCGCGAGGATATTAAAAAAATCTTTAAAAGCGGTAAAAGAAATCATACAATTATCAAATTATTACTATTTTTACAGTCCGTTTTGAAAATTGAGTAAAACAAATCATAAATAAATACTAAGAAATATGAAGGTATATCAATCAAAAGAGATAAGGAACATTGCGTTGGTAGGCAGTGCTGGGTCGGGTAAAACCACACTTGCCGAAGCTATGTTATTTACCGCAGGAACAATTAATCGAAGAGGCGATATTGAGAGCAATAACACCGCTTCTGACTATCGTGAAATAGAACACGAACAAGGTAGGTCAGTATATTCTACTGTATTGTATGCTGAATATCAAAACAATAAAATAAATATTATTGATACTCCGGGACTTGATGATTTTAACGGTCAGGTTGTTGGAGGCTTGTCTGTTTCAGATAGCAGTCTATTGCTTATCAATTCTCAACAAGGTATAGAAGTAGGTACAGAACTTGCTTGTAGAATTACAGATCGCGGACATAAACCGATGATTATTGTAATTAACCAGTTAGAGCACGAAAAAGCTAATTTTGATAAATGTATCGACGATTTAAAATCAAAATTTGGAACTAAAGCCATAATCACTCAATACCCCGTAGAAACAGGTCTTGGATTCAAAGCTATTGTTGATATACTTAAAATGAAACTTTATGAGTATAAAGGTGATAGTGGAAATGCTGAAATAAAAGATATTCCCGCTTCTGAAATGGATAAAGCAACCGGATATCACAATGCATTAGTAGAAGCAGCCGCTGAAAGTGACGAAGCCTTAATGGAGCAATTCTTTGAAACAGGAGAACTAACAGAAGAACAGATAATTGCAGGTGTTCGTAAGAGTATAGCCAGCCGTTCAATGTTCCCTATTTTGTGCGTGTCTGCTAAAAAAGATATAGGTGTGCCCAGATTAATGGAAATTATTAACACATGTGCTCCCTGTCCAACAGATGTTCCAGCTCCAAAAGATACCGAAGGAAAAGAACATGCGATTTCAAGTAGTGGTCCAGTTTCATTGTTTGTTTTTAAAACATCATTCGAGGAGCATATTGGCGAGGTATGTTATTTCAAAGTTATTACTGGTAGCGTAAAAGAGGGTACTGATTTAATAAACAGAAGATCTTCCAATAAAGAGCGGTTTACACAGCTATTTTTTGTAGCAGGTAAAAGCCGTGATAAAACAACCGAAATTTCAGCCGGAGACATAGGTGCTGTTGTTAAACTAAGAGAGTGTAAAACAGACGACACATTCTCGGAAAAAGATGCCGACTGGATATATGAGCACATAAAATTCCCTGCTCCTAAGTACCGTACAGCTGTTAAAGCTGTTAGCGAGGGCGATGACGAAAAACTTGCTGAGGTTATAAATCGTATTTCGAGTGAAGATCCGACTATCATCATGGAGATGAGTAAAGAGTTGCGTCAAATGATTGTTCACGGACAAGGCGAGTTCCACTTAAATACAATGAAATGGCAAGTGGAAAAACTGTTCAAAATTCCTATTGAATTTATTGCACCTAAAATTCCATACCGTGAAACAATTACCAAAGCTGCACAGGCTGATTTTAGACATAAAAAGCAATCTGGTGGGGCAGGACAATTTGGAGAAGTGCACCTTGTTGTCGAGCCATATACCGAAGGAATGCCAGATCCTAAAGCATTTAATTTGAACGGAAAAGATATCGCTGTTTCTGTAAGAGGAATCGACGAGCATAAGTTGGCTTGGGGCGGAAAACTTGTTTTTGTAAACAGTATTGTTGGTGGTAGTATTGATGCACGTTTCTTGCCCGCTATTTTAAAAGGTATTATGGAACGTATGGAGCGTGGACCATTGACAGGTTCATATGCACGTGATATTCGCGTTATTGTTTATGACGGAAAAATGCACCCTGTTGACTCAAACGAGATTTCGTTTAAACTTGCAGGTAGTAAAGCGTTTAGTGAGGCTTTCCGCAATGCAGGTCCAAAAATTATGGAGCCAATATATCGTGTAGAGGTGTTAGTACCAGCAGAACATATGGGTGATGTTATGGGCGATTTGCAAACACGTAGAGCAATGATTGAAGGTATGAACAGTGAAGGATCTCATGAGAAAATTACTGCTCGTGTACCTCTTGCTGAAATGAATAAATACTCAACTGCTCTAAGCTCTATTTCATCCGGTAAAGCTATGTATTCGATGGAGTTCTTAGAGTATGCTCCAGTACCGAGTGATATTCAAGACAAGCTCTTGAAAGCATACGCAGAAGAGGAAGAAGAAGATTAAGATTAAGATTAAGATATCTGAAAACATTTTACTAAACAGCCCAAGAAAAAGTTGGGCTGTTTTTTTATTTGCATTAAGCAGAGTTAGACATTACGAATCAATTTTCTTAAATTTGCACAATAACAGACAAACAAATTTGTAATTACAATAATATGGAATTAGATGCCCAGAACTATATACTATCAATGACTGGTTTCGGTCGCGCAACAAGCGAATATAAAGGCAAACAGTTTACAGTTGAGCTAAGATCATTAAACAGCAAGGGATTAGATTTAAATTTAAGAATGCCACCGCTTTATCGCGAAAAAGAGCCAGAAGTGAGAGCCCTATTGTCAGAAAAACTGACACGTGGAAAAATTGATTTTACGTTACTCGTAGAGATGTCATCTGCGGAGACCAAAACACATATAAACAAAGAGAATTTTATATCATATTATAATCAGCTGAAAGAAATATATTCGCAGATAGGCGAAAGTATTAATAATGAAACTATAGCATCAATAACACGCTTCCCTGATGTTCTTGAAACGAAAAGTGAGGATTTAGAAATTGACGAATGGGATATAATCAGCTCCACTATTGATAAATCAGTTGAAGAGTTTATCTCTTTCAGACAAACAGAGGGCGAATCGTTACGCAATGATTTGATAAGTAAAGCCAAAAATATCTCTGCTCTGAAAGAGAAGGTGTTACCCTTTGAAGCTCAAAGAAAAGAGATTGTTCGCGAACGACTATTAAAAGCTATATCAGAATTGGAAGAACCTTCAAAGTTTGACCCAAACAGATTTGAGCAAGAGTTGATTTATTATATCGAAAAGTTCGATATAAATGAGGAGAAAGTGCGATTAGAGCAACATTTAGATTACTTTATAACCACATTGAAATCGGGAGGTAATATTGGCAGAAAGCTAGGTTTTATTGCACAAGAGATTGGGCGCGAGGTAAATACATTAAGCTCCAAAGCTAACCATGTGGAGATACAGCAGTTAGCAGTACTGATGAAAGATGAGTTGGAGCAGATTAAAGAACAGGTACTAAATATATTGTAATGCAACAGAACGAAAAATTGATTATAGTAAGCGCGCCGTCAGGTTCGGGGAAAACTACACTTATTAAACATTTGATGAGCCAATTACCACTGTTTGAGTTTAGTATCTCGGCAACAACACGTCCAATGCGTGAGGGAGAGACAGATGGTAAAGATTACTATTTTTTAACTATTGAAAAATTCAAGGAACTAATTGAACAACAGCAGTTTATAGAGTGGGAGGAGGTTTACGAGGGACGTTTTTACGGTACACTAAAATCGGAAATATCACGCATTGCTAATGAGGGGAAAGTAGCAATCTTCGACGTTGACGTAAAAGGCGGAATAAATATCAAAAAGCTTTACGGTAGCAGTGCATTATCTATATTTATCCAACCACCTTCAATTGAAGTACTTGAAGAACGATTAAGAATACGCGCAACCGACACCGAAGAGGATATAAAGGCACGGGTAAATAAAGCGGCAGAGGAGATGACCTATTCTTCCCAATTTGACCAAATAGTTGTAAATGACAATATTGAGGTGTCAAAAATAAAATTAGTTGATGTAGTAAAAGAATTTTTAGGAAAATAGATATGGATGGAAAACAGCAAATAGGACTATTTTTTGGAACTTTCAATCCTATTCATGTCGGACATTTGGTTATTGCCAATTATATCAAGGTTTTCGGTAATTTAAGCGAGGTTTGGTTTGTTGTAAGTCCGCAAAGTCCGTTTAAAAAAGATCAAAGAATTTCAGACGACCGCAATAGGCTTGAAATGGTGCATTTAGCTATCGACAAATCACCTGGATACCGAGTGAGTGATGTTGAATTTAATATGCCGAAACCCTCTTATACAATTGATACAGTGGCATATTTAAAAGAGAAATATTACAAACACAACTTTTCGCTTATTATGGGTGCTGATAATTTGCAAAATCTGCATAAATGGAAAAATAGCACTGAACTTTTACGTCTATGTCCTATTTTGGTTTATCCACGTCCCGGATTCCCAAATGAAAACCCACATATAGCTGGAGATATAAGCGTTATCGACGCTCCTTTAATGGAGATAAGTTCAAGCTTTATTAGGCAATCAATTGCAAACTATCAAGATGTTAGGTTTTTCCTACCTGATAAAGTTTGGAAGTTTATTGAAGATACGCAATTTTACAGATAGCTTATTTTAATTCTATACCCTTGTCAGTAAGCCTAATAAGTTGCTTTTTATATAGAGTTCCTATTGATTTTTTGAAAAGTTTTTTGCTCATATTAAAGTGTCTGTCAATTTCTTCGGGCGAGCTGTTGTCGTTAAATGGTAAAAAGCCGTTTTCGGCATTTTTTAGCTTTTCTAAAATTTCTTCAACTGCATTATCGTGACCTTGATAGCCGTGAAGATTTAGAATTATATCAATTTTATTATCCTGTCTGATTTTAGATACGTAACCAGTGGTTTGTTCGGCAATATTAAGCTTACGATGCGTATGATCCAAATGAACCAACCCAATGTAACGATTTTCAATAACTACGCTATAACCAAGCGGGGTTTTTCGATATACAATAATGTTAACTTTTTGATTTTCTTGTAAATCTATATCTGTGTTTGTCAAATAGTTATCAATTTTTTCTGAAGCAGCTAATCTTTTGGTTTTTATATCAATATAGAGTACCACGACAACTTTTTGTCCTATGCGGATTTCTCCAATCTGCTCGCGATGTGGCAATAGTAAATGTTTGTCTAATCCCCATTCCAAAAAGGCTCCAAACTTCGCAATATCAACAACTTCGAGCACAGCAACTTTACCAAACTCTATCAACGGTTTTTGTGTAGTGGCTATAATCCTATCCTCGCTATCTTTATAAACAAACACCTCTACCTCATCGCCCACAGAAAGATTTTCAGGAACAAATTTGTTGGGCAATAATATCTCTTCTTCTTGATTGTCAGATAAATAAAATCCCTGTGGTGTAATCTTAACTGCTTGAAGCTTTTGAAAATGTCCGAGTAGTGCCATTGATTATAATTTTGTTGTAAAGATATGGATAAATAATTCTGTTGTAAACTTGTTGCTACGATATCATTCCCCAAAATGTGCTCTCTTTTAATTTATATTGCATAAATTGTTTAAGCTTTTGGTTTTGAGGTTGTTCTAAGAGTGGGTCTTCTTCAATAAGTTCGTTTGCGACCTTTCGGGCATATTCGAGGATAGCATGATCGCGACTTACACCCGCAATTTTAAGCTCAAACGGTAGTCCGCTTTGGCGTGTTCCATCAATATCTCCGTAGCCGCGAATTTTCAAATCTTCCTCGGCAATAATAAAACCGTCGTTTGTTGATGTAATTACATTAATTCGCTTCCTGCTCTCTGATGATAGCTTGTATGATGTTAATAAAATGCAAAATGACTGTTCCGAACCGCGTCCAACTCTGCCTCTTAATTGGTGTAGCTGCGCTAGTCCAAAACGTTCAGCGCTTTCAATTACCATTATCGAAGCATTTGGAACATCAACCCCAACCTCTATTACTGTTGTGGCAACCATTATTGCAGCTTTTTTTGATATAAATCTCTGCATAGCTGCGTTTTTTTCATCGGCTTTCATTTTGCCGTGAACCATTACTACGTTTTCCTTTCCAAAATAAGCTACCGTCCTTTCGTATCCCTCTTCTAAGTTCTCATAATCAAAACTTTCCGATTCTTCAATTAATGGAAAAACAATATATACTTGCCGCCCTACGTCAATCTGTTCTTTCATAAACTCGTACAGCTTTTTGCGTTTGGTGTTGTAGTAATGCACGGTTTTGATAGGTTTACGTCCCGGTGGCATTTCGTCAATTATCGAAATATCCAAATCGCCGTAGAGGGTTAATGCCAATGTTCTTGGAATTGGTGTTGCCGTAACTACAAGTACATGAGGAATTTGTCTTCCCTTTTTCCAAAGCTTGGCTCGTTGGGCTACGCCAAAACGGTGCTGCTCATCTACTATTACCATTCCTAAGTTATCGAAAGTCACTATATCTTCGATCAAAGCGTGTGTGCCAATCAGTAAATGTGTAGTGCCGTCTGCGAGTTTTTCGTGAATAATCTTGCGGTCTTTCTTTTTAGTAGAACCTGTAAGCAAATCGACGTTAAAGCCCAATCCCGACACAAATTTCGATATGCTTGCAAAGTGCTGTTTTGCAAGTATTTCTGTAGGTGCCATAAAACATGTTTGATAACCGTTATCGGCACACAAAAGAGCTGCCAAAAGTGCTACTAAAGTTTTGCCGGAACCTACATCGCCTTGTAGTAAACGGTTCATCTGTTCGCCACTTTTGATATTCTCAAAAATTTCGCGTACCACACGTTTTTGCGCTCCAGTAAGTTCAAACGGAAGGTTTTGTTTGTAAAATGTGTTAAAAAAGTTGCCTACAACAGGCATTCTTATTCCATCAATGTTAGCTTTACGTAATTTGAATTGCCTTAGTAAATCCAATTGCAACAAAAAGAGCTCATCGAATTTTAGTCTGCGTTCGGCATTTATTAATATTTCGTGCGAGGAAGGGAAGTGTATGTTTTTCAGAGCATCTTGCAGTGGTATAAGATTGTGTTTCTTGCAAAAATCAGGAGTGTAAAAGTCCCTAATTTGCACAAATGTAATTTCAAGTGCCTGTTCAACAAGCGATTGGATTGTTTTAGAACTTATATTGCTTTTCTTTAACTTTTCGGGAATGCTATAAACCGGAGAAAAAGTGTAGTTGTGTTTAGTAAAATAGTTTTCAATTGGCTCAATCTCAGGATGTACAAAATTGATTTTGCGGTTAAACACATTTGGTTTCCCGAAAAAGAGATACTCAACACCAACTTTGTATGTGTTTTGTATCCAGGAATGACCTGCGAACCATACAACTTCAATGGTTGCACTTCCGTCTGAAACTTTTGCTGTTAGCAATCGTCTGTTGCCTGCAATACTGGTTTTAAAGTCAATAAACTTGCCTTTAAACTGTACAAATGCGCCTGTTACCGGTATTTCTGATATTTTAAAAAGTACACTTCTGTCAATGTGCTTATACGGAAAATAGAACAACAAATCGCTTATGGTGTTGATCGACAAGCTCTCGCTGAAGAGCTTTGCGCGTTTCTCGCCAACACCTTTTAAAAACTTTATCTCTGTTGTTAAGTTGTACTCTGCCACTACAGTTTTAAATCATCAAGCATTGCAGTTATTCTATTGTCAAGCTTTTCGACAGTTTTCTCAAAATCGGCAACATTATCAAACTTATCGCGCGCTCCGGCGTAAATTTTTATCTTAGGTTCCGTGCCGGACGGACGTATAGACAGTATCGAATCGTCTGCCAGAATAAATTGTAAAACGTTTGATTTTGGCAATTCTATAGGTTTTTCTTTTCCTGTTTCGATATCGAGTGTTTTTTGTGTCAAATAATCTTTAATACAAACCAATTTACTGCCATTAATTTCTGCAGGTGGATTTTTCCTAAATCGGGTCATTATTTGCTCAATTTCGTCTGCACCGCTTTTACCTTTTTTGGTAATGCTAATTAAGCGTTCGTAAAATAATCCAAACTCTTTGTATATTTCGATTAACATCTCGAAAACGCTCTTTCCTTTGCTTTTAGCCCAAGCAGCAGCCTCAGCAATTAACGCACATGACATTATTGCATCTTTATCGCGGATAAACTCTCCCATCAAATAGCCGTAGCTCTCTTCTCCACCGCCAATAAATGTTTTTTCTCCTTCGTTTTTTGCAATGATGTCAGCAATGTATTTAAAACCTGTTAGAACGTCATAAATTTCAACATTGAATTTTTCAGCCATTAATGGCAAAATTTCGGTTGTAACAATAGTTTTAACCAAATACTCCTTGCCTGTGAGCATTCCCTTTTCTTGCCAACTTGTTAATAAATAGTAAATTAGAAATGTGGCTGTCTGATTTCCGTTGAATAGTATAAATTCTCCTTTTAGATTTTTTACCGCTATTCCAACGCGATCGGCATCAGGGTCGGTAGCTAAAATTAAGTCAGCATCAACCTCTTTCCCTTTTTTTAGGGCGAGTGCAAGAGCTGCGGGTTCTTCGGGATTTGGAGATTTAACTGTAGGAAAATTGCCGTCAACAACGTCTTGTTCAGGGACATTTATTATGTTTTCAAATCCAAATGCTCTCAATGCCCTTGGCGCAAGTTTAACTCCCGTTCCGTGAATAGGAGTGTAAACGATTTTCATATCCTTATGTTGTTCAATAATATCAGGTCGCAACGAGAGTGATGTAAGTGCTTTGATATACGCACTATCGATCTCTTCGCCAATTATTTCAATTAATTCCTGATTGCCCTGCATGTTGATTTGATCAACTGACTTTATTTTTAATACCTCGTCGATGATGTTTTTGTCATGTGGAGCAATAACCTGAGCGCCATCTTCCCAATACGCTTTGTATCCGTTATACTCCTTGGGATTGTGGGACGCAGTCACGACAATTCCACTTTCACATCGTAAATATCGAATTGCAAATGATAGCTCTGGCGTTGGGCGCAAAGCGTCGAATAGATACACTTTGATACCGTTTGATGAGAATACGTTTGCAGCAGTATCAGAGAATAGCTTACCATTGTTGCGATTATCGTGGGCAATAGCAACCGAAATTTGTTTGCGATTTGAAAATGCTTTTTTTAGATAGTTGCACAGTCCTTGAGTTGACATCGCTACGGTATAAATATTCATTCTGTTTGAGCCAACTCCCATTATCCCCCTGAGACCGCCTGTTCCAAATTCCAAAACTTTGTAAAACGAGTCTATCAGTTCGTCTCCCTGTTCGGCAATCATTCTCTCTATCTCTTTTTTTGTATCTGAATCGACATTTTTCATCGCTAGCCAACCTTTGGCTTTCTCGGTCACTTCTTTTAATAATTTCTTATTCATATATTTATATCAGTTAAAAGTTTGTAAAGTTAAAAGTACTTTTACCTTGTACCTTGCAACTTTTTCCCTTAGTTATTTATTGCTCTTTTGTTTTTCGATAACAACTTTTTCCAGACTCTCTTCCCAGTGTGGTATCTCAATTCTGAGAAACTGTTTGATTTTTGTTTTATCCAACACGCTAAAGGCCGGACGTTTAGCAGGGGTTGGATATTCGTATGTGTGAATAGGTAATACTTTACATTTCAGACCCGCATGCTTCATAATAGCCACAGCAAAATCGTACCACGATGCTACTCCTTCATTGGAAAAGTGTAGGATTTTTGGCATTACGGTTCTCTCTTTCAGCCACTTATCGGCTAATAGTAGAAGTGCGTTTGCCAAATCAGCTGCCGATGTTGGAGTTCCAACTTGGTCAAATACAACGTTTAAGGTTGATTTTTCGCTCCCTAAACGTACCATTGTATTGAAAAAATTGTTGTTCGCTGACGAATATAGCCACGCAGTGCGAACAATTGTTGCGATATCATGATTTTGCGTAACAGCAAGCTCTCCAAGCTGTTTTGTGCGTCCATATTCGCCTATGGGATTAGGTTTATCTTCTTCGGTATATGGTTTTGAGCTGTTTCCATCAAATACAAAATCGGTAGAGACGTGCAACAGGTATGCGTTATGTTCTTTTGCTGCTTTTGCAAGGTTTTCGGGACCAGTTACATTTATGGCAAATGCTTTATCTGTTTCGGTTTCTGCCTTATCAACAGCAGTATAAGCAGCACAATTAACTACCACAATGGGTTTTGTTTTTGTGAAAAAATGTCTCACTTCCTCGGAATTGGTAATATTCAACTCTTCTACATCTGTATAGATAAAGTTGTAGTCTTTATATTTAGCAGATGTTTTTCTAAGTTCGTTACCTAATTGACCGTTTGCACCAGTAATTAGAATATTTTGAGACATAGATATTGCTTTTATTAATTAACAATGATATTTGTGTTTTAGTGTCTCAAAAATAGCGATTTTTTAGGATAATCCTCCAAATATTGCTTATATTTGTTGAAACTGAGGTAGAGTGATATAACGGTAAAATAAGTATTGATATTGACCAAAAACCATACAAGCCATGATTAAAAAACTAACAATTCTAACAGCCACAATGTTTGCTTGCTTTGGAGTTTTTTCACAGCAAGCCATAGCACAGCAAGTTGATGCATCTCCAATTGAGCAAATTGAAAATATTGTAACACCATACAATTTAACGATATCCCAAGATGGCAATAATGCAATTTTCAGTTGGAACCATGGACCCATCTTCTTCGATGACATTGAAAGCTACGACGATTTTATATTCGAGAATATTGGCGACTATATTCTTGTTGACGTTGACAGCTCTCCTACGTATGGATTTGGATATGGCATTTCATTCCCCAACGAAGGTTATACAGGTTCATATATTGTAATTAACACATTGGCGACTACTCCTCCTTTGTCGGAAGAAGATTGGGCAGCACACAGCGGAAATAAATTTTTAGGTTGTTTTGCCGCGATGTCTCATAATAATAATGACTGGTTAGTAACTCCGGAAGTTACCGTTATTCCTGGAATGGAGTTCTCTTTCTGGGCAAGAACTTCAAATTATATTTATGGATATGAAAACTTTAGAGTAGGTATATCAACAGGCGGTACAACTCCGTCTGACTTTACAATTATTTCAGAAGGAACACATGTTAATGCTCCGCATACATGGACAAAATTCACTTACCCATTAGACGAATATGTGGGACAAAACATTAGAGCTGCTATCAACTATATATTTTATGGACACGTTTTTATGGTTGATGATATCTATATTGGCGTTCCAGAGAAAGAGAAATCAAGAGCATTTAACGGATATACGGTATATTTAGACGGTGAAGAAGTAGCTTCAGGTATTATGGAAGAAACCTACACTTTCCAAAATGTTTCGGTTGGAGAGCACACTGCTGGAGTTAAGGCGGTTTATACTTCTGGCGAGTCTGAAGTAGTGGAGATAGCTTTTGATCATGAGCCTAAATTCAATGTGAAATTTATTGCTCAGAGATATATTTATGGTTCTCCTGTTAAGGGAGTTAATATCATTGTTAGTAACGAGTCGATAACAGAATCGAAAACAACCGATATTAATGGTATTGCTACGTTTGAATTACCGAGAGGTCATTATAATTGGGTTGCAACAAAACTGGGTTTTGAAGATTGGGAAGGTACTGTCGTAGTAACAGATCATACAGAAATAATCATTATCTATAAAAGTATAGAAAGTGAAACCAAAGTACAAGGTATTAAGTTATATCCTAATCCGGCAACTAACACGTTAACAATTACACGTGAGAACACCAATAACGCTATGGTTGAAATCTATTCAAATAATGGAGTAATTGTTAACTCATTTGAAATGAGCGAAACAGTTAAAGAAATTTCGGTTTCTGAACTAAATAGCGGAGTTTATTTTATACGCGTAATTGAAAAAGAGGCAACTAAAGTTCAAAAATTTATTAAGCAATAATATAGTATGTTGTCTCGTCCTGAAATAAACAAATAACATTGATCAAAAAAACACAA
>JAAYQU010000040.1 GCA_012519055.1 Bacteroidales bacterium
AGCTGTATACGGCAGCCGGGGCCCCATATCATATTGCAGGTTTCGTTCTCCCTAGTCACCAGCGTTTGGCCTGAAACTTTCGTAACTGGCAGAAATGCCCCGGCCGACCGCATACAGCCTGGCGTTAGCGGTAATTTTTGTGACCCCAACAAGAAAATCAAAAAGAAAAAATAATGAGTAGTAAATCGAAAAAAGCAATAGCATCATTAAATAAACATTTGAGTGACATTGACTCTGTTACAAATGTTCAAGAAGGCAACACTTGGAAGGCTGCATTAAAAGACACTATTAACTTATACATTGGCGAAAATTCTTCAATATCTCAAAGACTTGACAAACTCTTTTTTACAAGAAAAGAAACATATGTACCAGAAGGAGTCATTGGAATTTTCACAGACCACGTTTACGATGAATCGAAAAAACAGAATTTCAAAGATTTGATTTTATATGCTATAAAGTACATTGAGTTAAATGGTGTTTATAGAAATCCTAACAACAAAAATTTTCTAAACCATTTTGGTAATGCAGAAATAATAAGTGGGGCAGTGTTTGTTATTTTACTTGTTTTTGGAATTGGGAATTACTTTGGTAAACTAGAAAAAGATAGAGAAATAATGCAAACTGAAACAAAAATTAAAGAAGCAGAAAACGTGACTGAAACTTTAAAATTTGAAAATAGAAATTTAAGAGTAAGAATTGACAGTCTACAATTAGAAATAAAAAATCTAATAAGTAAACCAAGACCTGCAAATAAATAAATTAACAAAATATTTGAAAATGGAAACAACACTTTATGATAAAAGCGGAAGACCAATTGCTTACATATCATCAGACAATGATGATGCTATTTATTTATGGGACGGTCACGCAGTTTGTTATGTATATGACAGTAAAATTTACGGTTGGCGCGGCAAACATATCGGTTGGTTTATTGATGGCATTATCTATGACAATAGTGGTTATAGGGTTGGTTACATTCGGAAAAAATGTCCTAGTGCTACTTATGCGACACCTGCGAAATACGCTAAGTATGCTAGATATGCTAAATATGCAAAGTATGCCGCTTATGCAAGACCAGCACTTTCAACAGGACAATCAGACCTTGGGCTCAAAGAATTTTTAGAACAAGACAGAGTGTAATGTTTGAATATATATTTACGGACATAAATAAAACTACCGCTAACACACGTTGTGCGTCATGCGGGGTGACGTGCTTACATTCAAGTTCAGTTTTTCAATTGGGCTTTTGTGCTGGGTTGACAGTTTTGTGCTCCGAAAACCCGCACGAACGCAAAGCGTAGGAACGTTGGCGGTAATGCTTTGACAGCGACACGAACAGACGATTAACATTTCAATAAAAAGAAAGTAAAATCAATTAACAAATATGATTAAACCACAAATACTCTAATGTCATTCAATGAAAATTATACTTATAGGTAACATCGGGGCGGGCAAAACTACCATAGCTCAAAAAATTCTTGAACAGTATAAAGAAGCAGAGTTTGTTTCAATTGATGTGATAAGAAAAAAACACGGTGACGGAACAACAGAGAAAGAAAACTATTGTAAAGACAAATTTATTGAAGCGATTGACCTCAAAACTAAATTTCAAATAATAGAACTTACGGGGGTTGGGGTATTAGGCGAAAGACTTTTTGAACTTTTATCAAATTACAAACAGCCAATTTTAGTTTTCTATCTCATTGCATCGTTAGAAGATTTATTAAACCGTGCAAAAGAAAAAATTTGGGACACACCTTTCCCGATAGGGAAAGACAATATTTCTACTGCAATTGGATATACTGAAGACAGATATAATGAAGGATTAGCGGACAATCTTACAGCAAAATGTGCTAATGCAATTTTGGTTTCATTGTTAAACAACAACGAAACAATGATGAAAGAAAACTTAAAAATCATTTTTAGTAAAATAGAATCTTATCGTAATAGTAAAAATGATGTTTAAGAATAAATCAACATATTACGACTTATACAGACCAAACTATCCTTACAGTTTAGTCACATTTCTAAAAGGACAAAATCTTTTAAAGAATAACGATTTAGTTGCTGAATTTGGAAGCGGAACTGGAAAATTAACAGGTTTACTATTGGAAAATGGAAACTGTGTATATGGAGTTGAACAAGATGAAGAAATGCAGGTTTTTTTACAAAAGAAATTTCACGCAAACCCAAACTTTATATTGGTAAAAAAATCGGCTGAAAACACAGGTTTGTCAAAAAACAAGTTCGATTTAATTATTGCGGCACAATCATTTCATTTATTCAATCCAACAAAAGCAAAAGAAGAGTTTTATAGGATTCTAAAACCCAACGGAAAAATGGCGTTCGTTTGGTATCATTGGAATATTAAGCAAGAAGTTACTCAAAAAATCCAAAACCTATTTTCTACTTTTAGAGATAAGCAACAACAGCAAGAAAGAACACAAATAGGTTTGGTTTCTTTCAATAGATTATTTTATCCCAATGTCATACAACACAACATTATTGATACCATAACGCAAAAGTTATCTAAAGCTGAATTTGTAAATAGTATGTTATCATCATCATACGCTACAACTCAAAATGATAAACTACATAATGAATATATGGAAGAAGTAGAAAGCATATTCAATCATTATGAAAAGTCGGGATATATTGAATATTCATTTAACTTAGAAATATATTTTTTGAATGTTAAACAAAATGCTAAAGTAATCACATAATGGTAAATATTTTAAAAAGCAAATTACATAATTGGTATGAACATTCCGACTTGCAGGGATTTTATTTAGTAGGAAGTCGTTCATTAAATGAAGACAATGCTTTCAGCGATGTTGATTTATTTGGACTTACCAAAGACAATCTAACATTTGAAAATATTTCAATTCATAGACATAAGCTAAAAGAAGAATTGAAAGATATTATACCAGCCGAAAAAATTGGCTTTAGAATAAGAACAATAGAAGAATTACCATTATTCCAATCAAAACTTAAATCGTGGGGCTATGATTTACTGCATTCACAGCATATTTTCGGCACAGAATTAAATTCTCTTTTACCACAAATAAACACTATTGGTTTCAGTCAGCAATTAGTGTTTAACAATATGATTGAGTTATTGTGGTATAATCAGTTGTGCCTAAACGACACAACTAATACACAGATTAAAAACTACTTTTGTGTAAAATCAATTCTTAATGTGATTAACTTCATTTTGTATCATAATGAAGTATTTATTCCGACAACGAAAGGACAAATTTCTTATATTGAAAACAATAAGAATTTAATAGACAACTTATCAATTACCGTAGAAGAAATACACGAATCTTTTCAAGCGAGAAATTATCCAGACATCAACAAGTCGCAAATTGATTTTGATAGATTAAGGCATAACTTGATAAAAGAAGCATACTTAAAGTTTCTACCTGCATTTGAGAAAATAAAGGGAGAGCTTACAAGTCACGATTATTGGAATTATGATTCATCTTCATTGAACTCACTAAATTTAATTTTCGAAAAAACAGATAAAAAAAACACCAACTTTGATTATCCATATTACAGTTGGAGAGTTGTTTTAATGGAATCATTGATAAAATTAGATTCAGTAAGATTGGATAATTCTAATTCTTTATTATCCACCACCAAAGAACTTATTAATTTGTTGGTAAAAAAAGAATCCATAAATATTGATGAATCAACAAATGAAACGCCAATAAACCTTTTGCTAAAACTTGAAAATTTAAGACTCGAAGTTTCCGAAACTGGAAAATACAGCAGTAGAAAATTAACTTAAAACAAACGCTTATGCTTAAAAAGATTGAAAAATTCTTAGAAATTACCAAAGCCGCAGCTTCTGGTGTAATTGGTGTTTCATCGGCCTATTTCCTTAAACAGTTTTTAGGTGTAGATACTAAAAAAGAGTTATGGATTGTCTTTGCCGTTACTGTCGCATTGTTTATTATAATATCGTTTTTCAATTGGGTTATAACCAATATCATTGATAGAAGTCAGCGATTACGAAAGATGTTGCTTGGCAAGGACTTTCTTGAAGGTCTTTGGATACAAAAGTTAGCTACCGATTCATTGAATGAAAAACCTGTTATTTATAGTAAAGTTTATATTTCATACGAAAATGGACATTATAAGGTAACTGGAGAATCATACGATAAGGACGGTAAATTTACAGCGACTTTTCAATCACATTCTTCTGAATATGCAAATCATATTTTAGAATATCCTTTTACCATTACAACCATAGAAAATACTGAAAAAAAAGTATTTGGAACAAGTAAGTTGACATTTTCGCTAACCGATGAACTTCCCAACAAATATATTGGGATTGTGTATAGTAATTTAAGAGAAAAACCTGTCTATGTAACCGCAAAAAAACTTCCGAAGAAAACAACGGTTAACTTGACCACGCCTGAAGGTCGGACGGCATTTAAAAATCTTATAGATTAAGGTGGACTATAAACACGGAAATAATATCGTTAGCAAAATATCTGCATCACAACTGATTCCAGAAAATCTGTTGCTTTATGACATTGAAAACACACCACATATTTATCAAGTAGAAATAGACCCAATAGATTATTGCAATCATAATTGCGAATGGTGTTTCACAGCCGACTTTAGACACGATAAAAAAATCCCCTTAACATATTTGAAAAATTACTTGACCACTTTTTGTAATTCAGGCGGTAAGTCAGTTGTTTTTTCGGGTGGCGGAGAACCTTTATTGTATAAAGAAATTTATTTTGCAAGTAGCGAATTTGATAACAAAAGCGTTTGCAAATTTCTAATTGAAAATGAAATATCGGTTGGAATAATTACAAACGGACATTTATTAAGCAATTTATTTGATAGTGATTTTTCAATCACAGATTTAGCTTTTGTTAGAGTATCGTTAGACGCAACGAATGAGATTTCTCATTCCAAATTGCACGATACCAACAAAATAAGTTACTCTAAAATAATAAACAACATTAAAACTTTAATGAAATTAAGAAGCAACCAATTTACGCCAGCAATTGGAATCAGTTTTGTTGTTGATTCAATAAACAATATCAATTTTAGTAAATCCCAAATTGAAGATATAAACAAACTTGCTTGTAATCTCAATGTTGATTTTGTCCAGTTTAAGCATATTCATACTTTTGAAAAAGAACGTGCAATTGAAAGCATGAAAATTCTGCATTCTTATTGTGTTGAAATGAATTGGAATGAAACAGAATTTTGGGTTCAAACTTATACTTCTGCAAATAGTTCTTTACAGTGTTTAATTACTCAATACATTCAATCAATAGGCAATCAATCAAAAAAGTTTCCCTGTTGTCATTTGTTTGGTAGGTCAGAATTTCTAAAACAGGAAGAATTTTTACCAAAAGGAAAAATTATTTCTAATTGCGATAGTATAGTTTGCCGATATAGTGAAATGAATAAGATGTTGTTGAATAATTTTGAAGAAAACATTATGAATCACAAAGAAAAATTAAAGACATCAATAAAGAAGTTCGGTTTTCACCCTTACAGATATTGTCCAACCGCCCCGGATATTTTAGAACCTTTTAAATCCTAATGATTAAAACGTTAGACATAGAACCAACAACAATTTGCAACTTGAATTGTCCGTTTTGCTTTGGTCCAAAAGTAAAAAAGCGTGAGGTTGAAATTGATTTGCAAGTATGGAAAAACGCACTTTATAAATTCAGAAATAAAGGCGTTGAGAATATTGTAATATCTGGTGGCGAACCGTTGATGTACAATAGAATTGTTGAACTTGTAAAATATCTAAAACATTTAAACTACAGGATTGTTATTTCAAGTCACGGAAGATATAAAGAGAAACTTTTTGAAGTTGCCCCGTATTGTGATTGGATTTCCCTACCAATAGACGGAATTACACCCGAAATAAACCACATAATGCGAACAGACAATTATCCAGTTTCTAAAATAATTGCAACCGCCTCAGAATTAAAAAGCAAACACTCAAATTTGAAAATCAAAATAGGAACTCTTGTAACTCAAAAAAATATTCAAGAAATAATTGAAGTTGGAAATGTCCTTCAGGATAATTCAAAATGTTTTGACACTTGGAAAATATATCAATATACACCACGAAGGAAAAACAAGAAAAATGAAAAATCTCTTTACATATCCGACAAAGAATTTTTTGATTTTTCGACTTTAATAAAAACAAGTGTATCAACAAAAATGAAAATTGTTTTTTCTTCTAACGAATCACGAAGAAACGCTTACGCTTTTATATATCAAAATGGTGACCTTAATATTGTAAATATTGGTGACGGTTTTGATGATATACTTGTAGGCAACATAAGCGACTTTAATGAAATAAACTTTCAGCAAATTGACGAATTATTAAACTCAAACCACTATTCAAATTATACAAACACATACTAAATGTACAGGTAGAGCGACAACAGAATAATAGCACTAACCGCCAACAGCGGTTTTGCGTAATAGCGGGTGCAGTATTTCGTATGACAGTTTAGTGGTAGGTTCAAGTGCGGTTCTTCGACTGAACTTTAGTGCTAAAATCCGCCACTACGCAAAGCCGCGAACCGTTAGAGCACATAATAAAAAAGACACCGATAGCAATTAAATAAATGATTATGAGAAAAATATTATTAGGACTTTCACTTTTAATTACGATTACTGGATTTAGCCAAAAGAATCAAATTCAAGTGTTGACAAATGAGAAAGTAATGGGAAAAAGCCTTGTTGATAGCTTTGTCATTAAAGGAGTTGAATATGTGTTTTCTGATAGGATTCATGAAGCTTTTCTTGATACAACAACGGGATTTTTAACTGCTCAACTTAGAGGGTTAAGCAAGAATGGGAAATGGCTTAAAAATACTGGAAATATTGTCCAATATGACATAAAAAATCAAAAGGTAATATGGAGTAAAAAGATTGCTTACCAATCGAGCAGTTTACAGCAATTCAGTAAAACAATGATTTATACTGTTGCCAATAAGAGTTATTGTCTTGATATTAATACAGGGAATGAACTTTGGGAAGTTAAAAACAATATCTACTTCGTTGACCCAATTGATAATATTGGAATCGGCTATAAATTCAAAAGTTCGACTGGATATTCGAATGAACTAGAAGGAATTGATTTAAAAAATGGTAATGTTTTATGGAAAAGAGATTTAAATCGAGAGTATGGTTGGAATGATGTGTTTTACACAAATGATTCAACTATGATTGTGGTTGCTGCTGGATTACATTCAATAAATATAAAAACTGGGAAAGGCTGGGATTACAATACAATTACAGGGAAAAAAGATTATACGGGAACGGCCGTTGCAAATGCAGTTGGAGTTGGTTTAGGTTTACTAACAGGGACTTTTGTTATGTCAACAGGTCACAATTTAGTAAGAGATTTGGTATCTAATACTATAGCTGACAGTTCCAGTATATATCTTGCATCAAAAGAACAACTTGCTAAAATCGACAAACAATCAGGTGAAACAATATGGAAGTTCCCATTTTCAAATGACTTAGCAAGTAAATCTACTATCTTCATGAATGATAGCGTAGTATTTATGATTAATAAGGGAATGGCATTTATGGGTTATAGAGAATTAGATTTTGGCAAGCCCTTCTTTGCGGCATTTGATAGACAGACTGGAAAACAGATATTCTTAACATTAATAAATGTAAAAGACGACCCTATTCTCAGTTATCAGATTCAAAATGGTGAAATCTTTTTAGTATTTAAAAACAAAATTTCAAAGTATTCAATGGAAACAGGAAATTTGATTACTGAAAAAAACTTCCCGAAAGACAATGTTGGAGAACTAAAATATTTTGTAGGTAATCAAGTATTTATCGCAAATCAAAATGGAGATTTAATGAGTCTTCCACAATCTGATTCCACCAAAGTATTTGTTTTTACAAGTCAAGGTAAAATATTCGCAATCGACAGCGAATTAAATATCTCAAAAACAGTAGAATACGCTGATATAAGTATTTATTATCTGAGAACAAAGGACTTTAAGTTTATTGCAAAAGATAAAAAGACTTTGGTTATTAATAATACAGGACAGAAAATTGCTGAAATTGATGCGTCCTCTAATGCCTTCTTGATTGGTAATACTTTATATGACAGACAAGACAAGAGTTTTATAACAATTGATTTGAATGAATTGATTAAAAATGAATAAATTACGAGCCCTAACATGCGGTATAAAAAATTGCCGGTACAGTAGGTTATTCAACGGTTGTAGCCCGCTTCAACTTTTGTGTAACTTGACAGGAAATCGCCCGCAATCGGCAACTTTTCATACCGCCATCCGTTATAGGCAAGCAGTAAAAAACGACAGTATATGAAAACAGTTTTAATTTTGACAATAGCACTCCTCACACAAGTAAATTATTGTTATTCGCAGTGGATTCAAACCGATGGGCCATATGGCAGCACAAATGTTATAGCCATAGTTGAAGATGATTCATTGTTATTAACTTCTACAAATTGTGGATACTTTTCTAAAAATCAAATTTCTGACAATTGGACATTGAATTCAACATTAAGTTTTTCATGTTATACAAAAAAGGGCGACAGCTTATTTGTTGGAAGCATGTATGGGGGCGTACAATTAATTGACTTAACCAACCCCAATAATCCTATTGTAAATATAAATTCAATACCAGCTAATTCATTGGCTAATTCTGACTCCTGTCTATATTTAGGTAATGAAACACAAGGCTTTTTAAAATCAAATGACTATGGTAATACATGGAATTCTTATAATATCGGATTACCTACTGATACCCTTTGGAATCCATGGATAGGGACATATTATCAAACTAAAGTGACGGATATTGAAGTGTTAAGCAACTATATTTTCTGTGGCACAAAAAAAGGTGTGTATAAAAATAATACAAATCTTAATAATTGGATAAGTGTAAATTCAGGTCTTCCATTATCTGTTGTGACATTCGTAAAAGAATTTAATGATACCTTATACACAGCAATCTCAAACAGCTTATACAGAAGTGCGGATTATGGAAATAGCTGGAATTTGGTTTACACGGCTCCTTCAAATATTTCAACAATACTGGCTTATAATTTTGGCATGTACATTGGCACAACCGGTAATGGTGTTTACTATTCTTTAGATAATTGTGTCCATTGGAGTTCATTAAATGTAGGGTTGTCTGATTTAAAAATAAACGTACTTGCAAACTATGACTCCACATTGCTTTGCGGAACGAATACAGACGGTGTCTTTTGTTTTCAAAGTTGCCAATGGCATAAAAATGAGCTGGGAATGATATGTTCATCAATAAGGTCAATGGCTGTAACTAACAACAACATAATTTCAAATGACGAAAGCAAAGTATATAAGCTTAATTTAAATGGAAACTGGATAGATATTTCTCCGGTTGTTACTTACGAAATGTTTGGTTCTTTAGCTTCGATGCACGACACGGTCTTCCTTTCAGTTGAATATAATACCCCGTCATGGCCATATGATAATCCCTTTATCGTTTTTAGTTCAGACAATGGTATTACCTGGAATAACTTATTCACTCCCGTTCCGTTTGCCCGTGACGATCCTTATCGGATTTACTGTAAAAATGGTAGGCTTTATGCCTATGAAGATGAAAAAATGTGCTATACTGACAATTTAGGATTAAGTTGGACGGACATCAGTCTTCCTTCGCAATATTGTAATATGTTTAACGATTTTATTATAAATAACGCTATTCCTTACGCAGCGGCATGTGGCAATGGACAGCTTATAATGCTTGATAATACACAAAATTGGGTGTTGTCAAATAATGGATTACCCATAGGAGAACCACTTGCTCTAGCCAATTGCGATAGTGCGTTATTTACGTATATTAGTGTTCATGGGATGTATGTTAGCTTTGACAACGGAAACAATTGGACTTATGCAAATAATGGGTTAGTTACAAATTATTCGATTCGCGACTTTGCAAACAGCGGTTCTAATCTATTTGTAACTAGTGATTATGGGGTTTTCGCTACAAATGATTTTGGCCAGAATTGGGTTGCAATTAATAATGGGTTAAAGAATTTAAACACAAGTTCAATAAAGATTTTAAATGACACTTTGTACGTTGGAACATATGGAAATGGAATTTGGAAACATAGCATTGCTGATTTTCATTTGAATGTTCAAGAATATCAACAATTTGATAAATCATTAAAAATTTATCCTAACCCAGCTTCTGATTATATTCATGTTGCGACTAATTCTAATAATGCAAGATTTAAAATTACAGATATGATTGGAAAAGAAGTAATGTCAGGAAGCTTAAATTCAAGTAATGAAATTAATATTTCTGGAATAAAATGTGGAGCATATATTGTGTTTATTCAGTTTGACAAAAAAGTTCAGACAACAAAATTATTAATTAACAGATGAAAAACTGCCAGCCTATAACACGGGTTTTGCGTCAGGTGGGGTGAGTTGCAAATTTAAAGTTTTGTACCTCGCATCTGTTATAGCCAATGCTTAAAAAAAGATTATAAACAACTTAATATGAATTGCTATGACTAAAAAAACAATTATTCAATTTGTATCTCAAAGATCAATTCAGAGAAAACCTTATCTCATAATGACGATTTTCCTTGGAGTTATTTTGATGGCATGTAATATGAAGAACGGACAGCGAGAAAACCAAACAAGTTACCTCGATAATAGAGAAAGTTTAAAACTTGAACAAAAAAATATTCAAAACTTTTTTAATCAGCAAGGCTTAGAAATAACTGTTGAGCAAACTAAAAATATTGCACCCTATCGAATTTTTCTGCATGACTTCACTGCTACTGAAAATCAAATAAGACAAATAATTGAAATATTAGAGCTTGACAGTGTGACTCAAAAAGAATTCGATGAAATTCATTCGGACGAATTTAGCAATGCAGACTATAATATTTATAGTTCAATAGGAAAAAATTATCTGAAAGATTCGATAACATGGTTTTACAAGGGGGAAGGAAATAATAAAAAGGCTCAAACAGAATTAAAAGTAAGCAAGGTTTATCTATACTATAATTTAAAAACAAAAAAAGCGTGCTTTCAGGTATATCACGGATGGGGATAAGATATGAAACTGAAAATAATAAACTTACGTCAAGACAGGACTGTCTGTAACACGGGTTTTGCGTCAGGCGTGGTGGCTTGCAAACCTGGACCTTTGTGCTTCGTATCAAGTTTAGTGCAGGTTGACAGTTTTGTGCTCCGAAACCCACCCGAACGCAAAGCCCGAAAACGTTAACATTAATAATCATAACTAAAAAATATAGGAGATTAAGAAATGAAAACACTTAAAAAAATCAATTCGCCGATTGTGATTGTTATTTTTAGTCTGTTTACACTAGTCGCATGTTCACAGGCTGAAAATACAGTTGAAGAAGTAGCTAAAGAGGTGTTGGAAGCGTATAAAAACAAAGACGTTGAATTGCTTAAGAAGAATGCCTCAGGAATTATGAAACATGCTATCTCGAAAAGTTATTTCGAAGATAAAAGCGTACAAAAAGATGCAAAAGCTATTGATGAATGGGATGGCACTATAAAAGAGGTACGCTACGAAATTGAAAATATGATGGGTAAAAAAATGGTTTTAGCTACAGCATATTACGCTGATGCGGAACCAGACCAAATTTATGCAGTCCTTTTATCAAGCTTAGATAATGGAAAAAGCTGGGTTTTTGTGGGTAGTGGCTTAGGCGGTTTAACAAAAGAAGAATTTGAACAATTGAGCAAAACCATACCCGTTGATGAAACGAAAAAAGAATCAAAAACAGAAACAAACTTCTCAGTTGAGTTGGCAAATGGTGATACTTTTGATAAAGTGAGTGAAGCAAAAATAGTTGAATGTATCAACAGCCTTGATGAAGATAATTTCTTTATTATTCTGAATAACAAAGAAGATTTTATTCAAGCTGCCTTTTCCGATGGTAATTTTGATATTCAGTATAAAGAAAATGGGAAACAATTTTCTGCTGAAAAGGTACTCTCAAAAGAGGCAACAATCCAATTGTTTAAAGATTACTATCAAGGAAAAGATGATTGGAAAAAAGAAATTGTTTGGGTGGACTTTTAGTAAATCAAGATAATATTGATAAAGCAGACTCTGACCTTAATCATGTTCAAATTGAGATTAATGAAAGTGCAAAAAAGGGAATTATGGATTGGACTATTCATTTGTGCCCGACACGGATTTTAGTATAGTAAATGAGATCAAAAACAGAATACAAGTTGACGACTTAATTTGAACACGAGATTGGTCTGGAAATTATTTTTTAGGGCGAATTTTAAGTGATTGGTATTATGACACAGACGAAGACTGTTCAAAAGCTGACATCGTAAATGTTCGCAAATGCGAATGGCATAAAATCGGAACAGAAGAAGCAGTTCCAGGAAAAGTTGTTAGCAGTTTTAGACCAGCAAGGACAGTTCAAGTAATTGACGATGATACAGTGTATTATTTCTCACAAATCGCATACAATCAAAAAGTAGGAAAATCATTTTACGAAGTTGACAACTTAGCTGGAGAAGATATTTTTTAACTATTATCAACTGACAGTTGCGAAGATGCTTTGGCAATTTATTTACAAGTTAAGCAAGACTATCACATTATTCCAAGTTCATGCAAAGACGACACAATGACTTACGAATTTGAACTTAAACACAGACAAACAGAAAAGAGTGCGGTTGTGCAAGTAAAAAGCGGTTGGACACCTTTAAACATTGACGATTACGACAAACTTGACACTGACATTTTTTTATTTGCTACATCGGGGCAATATCACGGAACACCAAAACCAAATATCAAAACTGTTGACCCAGACGAAATCCGAAAATTTTTATATGAACAAACACACTTACTACCCGAAAAAATGAAGGTATGGATAGAACTAACGAGATAATAAAACCTGCCTGTAACACGGGTTTTGCGTCAGGCGGGTGACGTGCAAACAAGGAAGTTTGTATTCCACACCGCGTTCGTCTTGTTTTGACAGGACTTCGTCCCGCCAACCCGCCCGAACGCAAATCCCCATCCGTTAATAGCTAATTTTTCAGACATTGGTTTTAAATTGCTGCAATCTTTAAATTTTCTTGCATTTAAACTTAATAGTAGTAAAACTTCCTGTCATACCTGCTTCCATAGTTCCATCAGTTTTGGTTATTGATATAATTTCATAACTGTAATTCTCCTCACCTTCAATAAAAGTCATTATGATGTTACCCTGAATTGTGTATGTACCATTTCCAGTAGCAAAAAATCCTTCACTTGAATAAGCTCCACCACTACTAAAGGTGGCAGATGTGTATCCGATTGACGTTGAATATGGTGGTTGTGTAATATCTACCATCACACTATCGCGTTCGATATGTGTTACTTGCCACGTTCCTACGATTAACTTGGAATAATTGATTTCCTCTTTGGGTTTTTCTTTTTCGCACGAAATAAAAGTGCTTACTGTTAAAACACCCACTAAAATCAATAAAAACCTCTGCATATCTTTGACTTTTTTAATCGTTTTTTCTATAAGGATAAAAACGACTGAACAAATCATTATTCACAATTATAAGGCTATAATCATGAATATCGAAGTGACCAATCCTACTCTTTTTCAGTATCAGCCTCTTCACGTATCCTCTTAATATTCTTACGGTGCAATCTGAAATAATATATCGCCATTAATGCCAACATTGCGGGAATAAAAACTGCTTGTATAATATAAGAGTTCGGCAGTGACATACCCATCTCTTTTAGCCTTACAACCATGTATAAACCTATATTAAACGACACCAATAGTATCATTACTATCGCAATAATAAATTGGCGAGCATATTTCTGCTCACGTGCTATTTGACTTTTTACTTCTTGATTTACAAACATTTGACTATTATATTTTTATTGTTTTTTCACTACTTAACTCTTAACAAGTTATTCTGATACCGTTTTTTCTGTTTTATCCCCTCCAAACCAAGTATTAAATCCGCGTTGTGCCTCTTTTTTAACGTAAGAAAAGCGTAACAAGATCACTACTATAAGAATTAATATCGAGATGATGAAAGATCGTTCGGTGGGCGAAAGCTTTTTCCAAGTATCATTGAAAAATTTACCTATTCTTCGCATATTAAACTAACTATTTTATACTTCGATATTTTTATCCTAACTATTAATGAAAGTTTTACTTTTCAATTCTAATTCTCGCATCAACAGCAACAATTTTATCACCTTTACCTAACAATGGATTTAAGTCCATTTCAAATATCTCTGGTGCTACCTGACACAAGGCTCCTACTCGTGCAATAATATTTGCAAATTTAGTTTCGCTGATTGGATCCTGACCGCGCACACCTTTAAAAATTTGGTAACTGCGAAGCCTTCTAATCATTCCGAGAGCATCTTTTTCAGTAACTGGTGTGATATCACTTTGAACATCTTTCAATACCTCAATAAAAATACCTCCCATACCACATAAAACCATATGTCCAAACTTATCTTCACGTTTAGCACCGACAAAAAGTTCGGTTCCGCTTAACATCGGCTGAATAAGGATTGCCGTGGTATCTTTAATTTTAATCATTCTGTCGAACTCGGCTTGTACAGTCTCAACGTTCTTAACATCTAGAACAACACCGCCAACATCTGACTTGTGTACAGGTCCCACAACTTTCATAACCACCGGGAATCCAAGCTCTGCGGCTTTTTTACCGGCATCATCGCGATTTGTTACAACAGCCTCACCTGCACGTGCAATGCCTGCGGCATCGAGGAGTTTCTGAACATCGGCTGGTGACAAATAACCGTTATCGGCTTTATCGACAACTGCTCTAATAGCTTTTTTGTCAACCGCAATGCCTTTATCTTCTTCGGCTTGTGGTTTTGGTGTATTATAAACTTTACACAGGGCGTTACCAAAAGTTACCTCTTCGGGGAAGTTAATACAACCTTTTGCAATAAACGCATCTATCTCCTCTTTTACATTAACGACAGATGGCAATATCGGGTAAATAGGTTTTTTGCATGTTTGCATTTTTTTATACAACACGTCATACACATCGTGAACGGGGAATAGTCCGGGACTTCCAAATATTACAGCCATTGCATCGATATTGTCGAAATCGTTTTCGCATGCGTCAAGTATATATCCTAACTGTTCGGCTGTTCCTGTTGCCAGAAAGTCAATTGGGTTAGCTACAGATGACCCTCCAAACAGTTTTGAAAGCAACTCGTCAGCTTTCTTTCCCTCGATATGAGGAACTTCCAAACCGCCATTACTCAACGCATCGGTTAGCATAACTGCCGGACCTCCTGCGTGTGTGATGATTGCAATGTTTTTGCCTTTTGGTTCAGGGTGCATAAAAACAGACGCAACAGTAACCAACTCCTCTCGTCCATTGCAGCGAACTATTCCTGCTTTACGGAAAAGTGATTCTACTGCTAAATCGCTACTTGCTAAAGCTCCTGTATGAGACGAAGCTGCGCGGCTTCCCGCTTCTGAGCCTCCCGATTTTATTGCAGCAATCTTACAACCCTTTCTCACTAAAGAAGATGCGTGTTTTAGCAATACATCAGGTTTGTCGATACTTTCGACATAAAGCAGTTTTACTTTCGATGATTTGCCCTCAACGTATGTTTCGTCAAGGTATTTGATTACATCTTCCACTCCTATTTGAGCAGAGTTTCCAACAGAATACACACTATTGAATTTCAACCCTTTAGGTACACCCGATTCTATAATAAATACGGAAGTTGCACCTGAACCAGAAATAAAATCAACTCCTTGTGGGTCGAGTTTTGGAATAGGTGTGGTGAAATTTCCGCAGTAGTTTGTGTTCAACAGACCAACGCAGTTTGGACCTATTAGACTCCCGCCTACCTTGTCGATAACTTCAACTATCTTCTTTTCTAATATTGCGCCTTGTTCGTTTTCCTCACTAAATCCAGCTGAGAGGATAATAAAACCGCGCGTCCCTTTTTCATTAGCCAATACCTCAACAGAGCTAAGGCAAAATTTAGCTGCTATAGCAAGAATTGCCAAATCGACTTGCGGTAAATCTTTAACATCTCGAAAAGATTTGACCCCTTGTACGCTATCCATCTTAGGATTAACAACATAAACGTCACCTTTAAAGTTACTTTCAATCAAGTTTTTTAAAACCTTACCGCCGGGTTTATAAACGTCGTCAGAGCCTCCTATTACCACAATGCTCTTGGGGTTAAGTAGTTTTTCGTGTATCATAATGTATTTTTTAATTTTTGCAGAAAATTTTTGTTTTACAAAGATAAAAAAATGGATTGAAACTGACTGCCTTTTATTTTAACTTATGACGTGAAAAGATCTTCGGATTGCGAATTTCACTTAGACTCCGCTCAGCGACCAAGTATACCGCCTTGCTCCTTTTACCTTTCAAAACAACTCATAATTAAAAAGGGCTATCCGCTTTTACAGACAGCCCCTTTATTATTGAAAATTACAATATGTTTTAAAACAGTTTATCAATCAACTTATCATCAGCAAACTGTGGGATAGTAACCTTTAACAGAGGCTGTTGCTTCATTGCGCGTTTAATTGCAAACACGGCTCCTTCGTTTCTTGCCCAGCTGCGACGGGATATACCATTATTAACATCCCAAAACAGCATTGATTTCAGACGTCTGTTGGCATCGTCTGAACCGTCTAAAAGCATACCAAAACCACCATTTATAACTTCGCCCCAACCTACTCCACCACCGTTATGTATTGATACCCAAGTAGCTCCTCGGAACGAGTCGCCAATAACGTTTTGAATAGCCATATCGGCAGTATATCTCGAACCGTCGTAAATATTTGATGTTTCGCGATATGGCGAGTCCGTTCCGGAGACATCGTGGTGGTCGCGCCCGAGAACAACGGGACCTATCTCGCCAGCCTTAATTGCTTTGTTGAAAGCTTCGGCAATGCGAATACGCCCTTCACTGTCGGCATATAAAATACGCGCTTGCGAACCAACTACTAACTTGTTTTGTTTTGCTCCATGTATCCACTGGATATTATCAGCCATTTGTTGCGATATTTCATTGGGAGAAGTTTTGCGTAAATCGTCAAGCACCTTGGCTGCTATTTGGTCGGTTTTATCTAAATCGCTCGCTTTTCCGCTACAGCACACCCAACGGAATGGACCAAAACCGTAATCAAAACACATTGGTCCCATAATATCCTGAACATAAGAGGGATAGCGGAAATTTATTCCATCTTCAGCCATAACATCGGCACCTGCACGGCTTGCCATTAATAAAAACGCATTGCCATAATCGAACCAATAAGTCCCTTTAGCTGTATGTTTATTTATAGCAGCAGCGTGTCGGCGTAGCGACTCGAATACTTTCTCTTTAAACTTTTCGGGGTTTTTAGCCATCATCTCGTTCGACTCTTCCAATGTCAAGCCTATCGGATAATATCCGCCCGCATAAGGATTGTGCAACGAGGTTTGGTCGCTACCCAAATCAATATAAATATTCTCTTTATCAAAACGTTCCCAAACATCAACCACATTGCCTTGATATGCAATAGAGACAACCTCTTTGTTCTCTTTTGCTTTGCGTACACGAGCAACCAAAGTGTCCAAGTTGTCGATTACTTCGTCAACCCAACCTTGAGAATGTCGCGTGTGTACGGCTTTGGGGTTAATTTCTGCCGTAACCGATATTACTCCTGCAATATTTCCTGCTTTTGGCTGAGCGCCGCTCATGCCACCTAAACCACTTGTAACGAACAACTTGCCAGCTAGTGATTCGTTATTTTTTGCAATTTTTCTACCTGCGTTAAGAACTGTGATTGTGGTTCCGTGAACAATTCCTTGCGGTCCAATGTACATATACGAACCTGCTGTCATTTGTCCATACTGAGTAACTCCAAGTGCATTATATCTTTCCCAATCATCTGGTTTTGAATAGTTTGGAATCATCATGCCATTAGAGACTACAACACGTGGAGCATCTTTGTGCGATGGAAATAACCCCATTGGGTGTCCCGAATACATAACTAAAGTTTGCTCGTCTGTCATCTCGGCTAAGTACTTCATTGTAAGCAAGTATTGAGCCCAGTTTTGAAATACTGCTCCATTACCGCCATAAGTAATTAATTCACAGGGGTGTTGAGCCACAGCATGATCTAAGTTGTTTTGTATCATCAACATAATGGCTTTTGCTTGCAAACTTTTTCCTGGATACTCCTCAATTGGTCGAGCATACATCTTATAATCAGGCATAAACCTGTACATATAGATACGTCCGTACTTTGCAAGTTCGTCGGCAAATTCGGGAGCCAAAATTGCATGATGTTTTGGGTTGAAATATCGTAAAGCATTCCTTATAGCAAGTTTTTTTTCCTCCTTAGTTAAGATTTCTTTGCGCTTAGGAGCGTGATTAATAGTCGGATCATACGGTTTTGGCGAAGGCAACTCACTGGGAATTCCTTCAAGAATTTGTTCTTTGAATGATTTAGTCTTCATATGATATATATTTTAATTTTCGAAATACAAATTTACAAAAAATATTGCTTGTTTTTAATGAGAGGAATATAAGTTATAAGCTAAAGGTGATTAAGAATTTGTCGAAAATCATTTAATCTGTACTCAACATTTACGATAAATGTGATTTGATAATTGCTTAATATTTTATATTTTAGTGTGCTAAACCTGATACCATCTAACAACTAAAAACATGACAAACCGGATAAATATTAAATTATATATTTTTCTGTTTCTTATATTTAATTGTTTTAGTTTACTTTCTGCAAATCGGCAAGTTATAACTGTTGGGATTCAAGCTGATGCACCTCCTTTCGAATATATATCAAACGAAAAAACTATTGGATTTAATATTGATATCTTAAACGCTATTAGCAAACGTTTGCCAGTTGAATTTAAATTTGTCCAAAAAAGCTACTCGCAACTGAAAAGTGATTTAATGAGCGATAAAACAGATATGATTCTTATGATGTATAAATCAGATGAGAATCTCTCTAATTTTCAATTATCTAAAACATACAACAAACTGTCGATTTCGGTTTTTCACCATGCAAGCATCTCATTTGCAAACACTCCAATTGACCAATACGAACTATTGACTGATATACCTGAAATTTATGAATTAATAAATAAATCGTTGGTTGGCAATTGTGTAGTAGTTTCAGAAAAGATAAGACGCAGTTTTTTTTCAAAGCAAACAGACAACGATACCACTTTCTTTATATTGCCTGAAAAAACAGGATTACACCTGATTGAAAAAAACGGTCTGCAAAATATATGGAGTTACCCAGTAAGTAATTTAAGTATTGAATACGGCTTTGGATTTAATAAAAACAATGACTCTTTGTTTATGTCAATAAATGAAAGTCTCGAATATTTATTAAACTCGGACGAATACATCGCTATTCAACAAAAGTGGTTTGGTTATGTTGATCCAAATATCGCATTAAAACCAACGTCTTTAAATCCAATATATAAGTATCTTTTTATAATTTCTGTAGTTTTATTTGTCATTGTTGCATACACAATGTTTAAACAAAATAAAAAACTAAAAAACAGACTAAAAACAGAGATACAAAATAAAATAGAAGCCGAAAACAACTTAGATGAAATAGAGTGTTACTTGAACCAAACCATTGACGCAATAAACCACCCACTTTTTATACAAAATTCAAACGGAGAGTTTATTCTTTTTAACAATACTTTTGTTAACTTAATTGGCTTAATTAAAGATGATTGCACCAACGATAAAATAAATGAAGCTCTAAAAAGAGACGATCAACTAAAAAAACTATTACTAGCAGAAAATGAAACATCTGCAAAACAGAAAGTTATAAGCGCAAATGGACAGTTACATATTTTTGAGATTAGCAAAACCACGTTTCAAAAACCTGATAATCAATCAATATTATTAACATTTGCTCTCGACATCACAAAAAGAGACAGGGCGGAAAGAAGACTTGAACACGAAATTGCATTGCTCTCTTCAATTATTAACTCTATACCTGACTACATTTTCTACAAAGACAACCTGTTAAGATATATCGGTGCAAATACCGCATTTAAAAAGCACTACAATCTTTCTGACGAGGAGCTTATAGGAAAAACAGACTTTGAGCTTTTCGATATCAAACAAGCCATTGATTATCACAAAAACAACAAGAAGATTATAGAAAGCAACGAACCAATACGGTTTGAAAGGTGGGTAATATTACCAAACGGGAAAAGTGCCCTTTTAGATACGTTGGTTGTTCCGTTTCACAATATTGACGGTGAGACATTGGGAATTGTAGGAATTAGTAGAGATGTTACACGTCAATATGAAATTCAAAAGGAGCTAAAAAACGCTAAAACTAAAGCTGAAGAAGGGGACAGACTTAAAACCATGTTTTTAACTAATATCAGTCACGAAATCAGATCAGCTTTGAACTCAATTATAGGGTTTAGTGATCTGTTACTCGACCCGGAGCTCTCATTAAGTCAAAAAGAGAACTTTGTAGAGATGATTAGAAGTAGCAGCAACTCATTGATACAACTTATTGATAACATAATTAATCTATTTGCAATCGAGTCGGGACAAGTTGTTATTAATCAGTCGGAAACGAAATTGTCTATTATTTTCGATGATTTGACTAGTCACTACGAAAAAATCATAGAAGACCCAATTTTCAATGATGTAAAATTAGTCAACAAATATACAGTCACTGAAGAAGAGCCTTCATACTACATAGATGGTTTCAGAACTAAACAGATACTTTCAAATTTAATTGAAACTTCCATAAAACTAACACGCAAAGGAAAAATACTTATTGGTGCTGATATCAAAGAGAAATATATTGAGTTTTTTATCGATAACCGTAATGCAATTATTGACAGATTTTTACTCGAAGATATTTTCCAAACAAGCGAGTTTAACGAAGGAATTGAAAATTACAGCAGCTTGGACTTAAACATTATAATCACTCAAGGGCTGATAAATGCAATGAAGGGCGATTTTTCAATAAACAGAAGCAAAACCGATACCGGCATTAAGTTATCATTTACTATTCCTATCGATCAAAGCAAACAAAAAGCTACTGAAGATTATCTAAATAACGATAACAATGATCTGAGTAACAAAACTATTTTAATTGCTGAAGACGACGAAAACAACTACTTATTTATCGAAGAAGTACTACGTAAAACAAAAATAAAAACCATTTGGGCATTAAACGGTAAAGAAGCTTTAGAGCATATTTTGACAAATAAAGATATAGATATTGTTTTAATGGATATCAGAATGCCTGTCATGGATGGCTACACCGCTACTCGCGAAATCAAAAAAATACGTCCTGATATTCCTATTATTGTACAAACGGCATATGCAGCTGAAGAGGAAAAATCGAAAAGCTTTGAAGCAGGATGTAATGCCTATCTTGCCAAGCCAATAAGCTCGATGGCATTATTAAAAACAATCTCAGAATTCTTATAGATATGGACATTGGTTTAACAGCTCGTGCAATATTGTTCTACTTTTATCAAAGAAGTTTGCAGGATAAAAGCATTGGGGTTACAGAATTAGCAAACATTTTAGAAACATCGAAAGCAAATATTACACAAGTAAACAAAACTCTTGCTGAAGCTGGTTATATTGATTATCAACCATATAAACCTATATCACTTACAAGCAGCGGACAACAAAGAGCCGAAAAAATTTACAAAAGAATACTGTTAATTGAAAGCTATCTGTTTAAAACTTTAGCTATGCCATTTTATCAGTGTCGTTCAGAGGCATTCTCATGGGAAACAGCAATTTTCGAGTCAACGATACAAACCATTAACCAAAAAATTGATATTAATATAGGATTAACTGGGGATATTATTCCAGGCAAAAACAACCTGTTAAAACCAACTAAATCATTAAAGTCCGCTGATATTGGCAATATTCTTACAGTATTGGCATTTCGCGATCTTGACTCAATAAACAATGTATTTTTAGATGAGCTGTCTTTTATATATCTGAATACCATTGTTTTAAAAGCAAAAGTTTCAGACACAATAGCTATTTTTTGCAACGAAAGGAAAATAATCCTCCCCTACGATGTGGCTTCAAAAATCATTGTGGAATAACAAAACAGTCTATTTAAGCACATTTTTCACAAGATGCTCAGCAATCCAAACGGCGTTTGTGGCAGCTCCTATTCTTAAATTATCAGCTACAATCCACATATTTAGTGACCTCGGGTATGAGTCATCACGGCGAATACGCCCCACATAAACCTTATCAGTTCCTGCAGATATTAAAGGCATTGGATACTCATTCTTCTGTGGATTATCGAGTACAACAACCTCAGGAGCGTTTTGTAAAAGACGCACAACTTCATCAATATCAAACTCTTTGTTAAAGGTTATGTTTACACTTTCGGAGTGTCCGCCTGTTGTTGGAACACGAACGGCAGTTGCAGTTATTGCTATTGAAGCGTCGTTAAAAATTTTTCTTGTTTCATTTACCAATTTCATCTCCTCTTTTGTATAGCCGTTGTCGGTAAATGAATCGCAATGCGGTATTACGTTGCCATCTATTTTGTAGTGATATACCATCTCTCCCTCTATTCCGTTTCTCTCGTTCTCCATCTGCTTTACAGCTTTTACTCCGGTACCTGTAACAGATTGATATGTAGATATAACCATACGCTTAATTCCATACGCCTTATGCAATGGAGCAATTGCCATAACCAACTGTATAGTACTACAGTTAGGGTTTGATATAATTTTCTGGTCTCCATTTAATATATCTCCATTTACAGAAGGAACAACAAGTGGCACATTGCTCTCCATTCTCCAAGCCGACGAATTGTCAATAACTGTAATACCTGCTTGCGCAAATTTTGGTGCCCACTCTTTAGAAACAGTTCCACCAGCAGAAAAAAGAGCTATTTTTGGACGTAAACTAACAGCTTGTTTCATTCCAATCACACTAAATTCCTCACCTTTAAAGAAAATTTTCCTCCCTACACTTCGCTCACTCGCAACCGGAACAATCTCAGATATATTAATTTTGCTACGCTCTAATACTTTAATCATAGTCTGTCCTACGAGACCTGTAACTCCCACAATAGCAATTTTTGTCATAATAAAATTAAATTTTTAGGTTTGTTTAATTTTTGTAACATCAGCTTTGAAACGACAAATATATGTATATTTAACGCAAATTAAATTAAGAAAGTTTTGTATAAATCAATTTGCTACAAAATATTTCTAGTTTAAAAAAGTTAAATTGATTTGATATAAAACAGCTAACTTTATAACCCAAAAAAGTTTTATAACTATGCGTTTATCTGACATTTACAGCAAAATATTAAACAGAACCATACTTTTTGTTTTATTAATTTTTTGTATCCATATAAATACAAAAGCTCAAATAACCGACTCTTTCTCTGACGGAGATTTTACAAACAATCCCACATGGACAGGTGACACCGAAAACTTTTCCGTAACAAATCCACACACTTCGGGAGATGGCAGTCTTTCAGCCACTACCGATGGAAATGTGTTAGGAAGCAATCCAAATACGGGCAGCTCGGCTCTATTTGTTGAAACCAACAGAGCATATGGCGAATGGAGATTTTCGGCAACAGAAGGTCGTGGTTGGGCAGTCAGTAGTACAAACGATTTTTTTATTGTGTTGATTTCAGACACAAACGATCCATCTGCATTCAAAGGCAGCTTAAATTTCAATGGGTATTATTTGCGTTTTGATGGTAGTGCATCAGACAAATTTATTCTATATCGTCAACAGGCAACTACAAAAACGCCCGTTATCAGTACAGATTTTCCTCCTGGAGACGATGGGACATCAAGTATTCCAAGATCATTCAAGATTACTCGCGAAGAAAATGGTCTATGGACTCTATCAATTGATAATGCGTGGGACGTGGTATCAACGACAATACTAGGCAGTGCTACTGACAATACAATCACAAATGGAAATTACTTCGGGATAGTTACAAATATTAACTCTCCGTCGGCAACAAGGGTACTTTGGTTTGACAACCTGTACTGCGGGGATATTGTACTTGACACGGAACCTCCTACAGTTGTTGAAGCTACAACTGAAAGTAGCAATACTGCGATCATTTTGTTTAATGAACCAGTAAGTAGCGCTTCAGCTCTGAGTCCTCAAAACTATATGTTAGAAAATATTGGAAATCCAGCGACAGTAAGTTTTGCTGACTCCTATAACAACCGAGTTAAACTAACTTTTAATCAGGACTTTCCATTATCAGAGTATATCAATCTAATCATTAATAATATAGCTGACTTAAGCGGCAATATTATTGAAGAGACCACAATTCCAATAATTTACGTTATCACGCAACAAGGAGACATAGTTATAAACGAAATATTTTTCGACCAAAACCCTCCAGTCGGACTACCCGATTACGATTTTTTAGAGCTATACAATCGAAAAAACTATCCCATATCAATAACCGGCTGGCAACTTAACATAGGAACAAAAATCGTTACCTTCCCAACATATACAATGGAAGCATATTCTTATCTGATATTGTGCCCCAGTTCAGGCTATGACGCTTATTCTCAATATGGAAACACTCTTTCTCTAATTTCAACGACTGATTTAACAAATACAGGAAGAGAAATTACTCTGCGCGACACAGATAACCAACTGATACACACTATCACATATGATATTTCATTTTACAACGACCCAAGCAAAGAAGAGGGTGGTTGGTCTATCGAACAGATTGACCCGGACGGATGGTGTCAACAACGCACAAATTGGCGTGCAAGTATCGACGTATCAGGAGGAACACCCGGTAGAATTAACTCTGTCAATGCTCCAAATATCGATACCGTACCACCAACTATAAATTCTGCTTGGGCTGAAAATGCAAATGCAATTAAAATTATCTTTAGTGAAGAGATTGCCCAAGAAACGGCAAATAATATTGAAAACTACAAATTAAACCAGGATATTGAAATAGAGTCTGTTGAATATAATGCAACTACAAAAAATGAAGTAACACTCTCGCTTTTAAACAACCTTAACGAGGGAGAAGAATATACTTTAACCGTCTATAATATTGAAGACTTTTGTGGCAACAAACTAGTTACAGAAAACAAAGAAATTGTCTACGCAATAACAGAATTTGGCAGCATAACTTTTAATGAAATAATGTGTAATCCTTCCGATCAGCAGGGATTACAACGATATCCTTACATTGAGCTATACAACAATGAAAATCATAATGTCAGCTTGTATCAGTGGAGTTTAAAATCAGGCTCTACTAATTACACACTTCCTGCAATAACAATTGAACCTAAAGGCTTTGTAATAATCAAGCCTAATGATATTGCCGATACTATTCAAAAGCACGTTCCCGAAATTCCTCTCATCTCTCAAACATTTTTGTCAAAAAGCGGAAAGACTTTGGAGCTATATTCAAGCAATGGCACTTTAATACATTGGGTATCATACTCAAACACATGGTATAGAGATGAGTATAAAAAAATTGGAGGTTGGTCGCTTGAACAAATTGACCCAACTAACTATTGCGCCGGATATTTAAACTGGATTGCCAGCAATGACCAACGTGGTGGAACTCCCGGAGAGACAAACTCTGTAAGCTCCTTATTAACAGACAATACCACTCCCGAAATCATTTGCCTAACTGTTGATAACGATAGCTGCATATCACTACATTTCAATGAGCCTTTACTCTTTACAGAATTGTTGGACAATACAAAATGGAGCCTGGAACCTGTCTTAACACCTGATGCTGTTATTGCCAACGCACCTATGGGGAATATTATATCTCTTATCTTCAGCACATCACTTCAGAACAACGTTTTATATACAGTGACACCACCCTTGATCAAAGACTGCGTTGGAAACGAAATAGAGATATTACCCGTTTCATTTCAATTGCCACAACAACCAATTGAAAACGATATTGTTATAAATGAAATTCTGTTCAATCCCTTTAATGGGGCAACTGAATTTGTGGAGTTGTACAATAAAAGTACTGCCGTTTTCGCGCTAAACGATATCTATATCACAAAATACAATAAAACCGGCGAGTTGGATGCCCTAAAAAAAGCAAGCGATTACGGACATTTGTTATATCCCGACGACTATTTAGTTTTGGCTAAAACCCGTAGGCAAGTTTACAATTTTTATCCACACGTTGACAGCCTTAAAATAGTAGAAGTGACCTCATTACCCTCTATTCCAAACAGTTCGGGAAGTGTGGTTTTACTAAACATGGAGGGAATTATTATCGATCAATTTGAGTATAATGAAAAAATGCATTCTCCGCTATTAAGAAATGTAAAAGGTGTATCACTTGAAAGGATTAATCCCAACTCAAAAACCCAAGATAATAACAATTGGCAATCTGCAGCAGAAGCCAATAACTTTGCAACTCCAACATATAAAAACTCGCAGTTTAACGCATTTGCCGGCTCCAACTCAAAATTCTCTTTATCCACGCCAATTTTTTCTCCTGATGGAGATGGGTTTGATGACTTTTTGCTTATTAAATACAACTTCGAACAATCTGGTAATTCGATAAATATAAAAATTTTCGACACAGATGGTCGATTAGTGAAAAATCTTGTTCAAAACCACTATGCTGGCACAGAAGGCGAAATTAAGTGGGACGGCTCAGATGAAAACAATAAGCGAGCAAAATTTGGACCTTACATTATCTTTATAGAGTATTTCGATGCTGCAGGCAAGGTTACATATGAAAAAACTGTTGTTACATTGGCTATTATGAAATAACAACTGTCATATAACTGAAAACTTTCAACTATTTGTGGCCGTTTAATGAAGATTATATTAAGTATAAGCTTTAAAATTGTTATTCAATGCTACTAAGAAAAATAAAAATTGTATTTTCGCAGTCATAATAATAATATAAACACCCAACATATATGTCGTTCATTAAAGATAAAGTTTTGTATGAAGGCTTAACATTCGATGATGTTGCCCTTGTTCCGGCTTACAGTGAAGTTCTTCCACACGAAGTAGATATTTCAACCAAATTTTCACGAAATATTGTTTTAAAATGTCCAATAGTCTCTGCAGCTATGGATACAGTTACCGAAGCAGCTATGGCCATTTCAATGGCACGTGAAGGCGGAATAGGAGTAATTCATAAAAGCATGTCTATTGATCAGCAAGCCAAACAGGTTAAAATGGTCAAACGCGCAGAAAACGGAATGATAATAGACCCCATAACCATCGAAAAAGATAAAACCGTTAAAGATGCTCTAGAATTGATGAGTGAGTATAAAATTGGAGGAATTCCAGTGGTAGACCAACAAAAGAAACTGATCGGTATTGTAACAAACCGCGATTTGCGTTTTGAAACACAAATGAAACGTAAGATATCTGAAGTAATGACAAGCGAAAATCTCATTACAACAAAACAAACGGTTGGCTTAGAACGTGCAGCAGAAATTCTACAGAAACACAAGATTGAAAAACTACCTGTTGTTGACGAAAACAACCAATTAGTAGGATTGATAACATACAAAGATATAACTAAAGCTCAATCTCGCCCAAATTCGTGTAAAGACGATTTTGGTCGATTGAGAGTAGCTGCTGGTGTTGGTGTTACCAAAGACTCTTTAGAACGAATATATGCCCTAGTAGGATCTGGAGTAGATGCTGTAGTTATTGACACTGCTCATGGTCACAGCAAGGGTGTCATAGACCTTTTAAAAAAGGCTAAAAAAAATCACCCAAATGTTGATTTTGTTGTTGGGAACATAGGAACGGGTAAAGCTGCTTTAGCCTTAGCAAAAGCCGGTGCCGATGCCGTAAAAGTTGGAATTGGACCAGGCTCTATTTGTACTACTCGTGTAATTGCAGGCGTTGGCATTCCACAACTATCGGCAGTTTATGAAGTTGCCAAAGCTCTTGAGGGCACCGATATACCCGTAATTGCCGATGGAGGTATAAGATACAGCGGCGATATCGTTAAAGCTTTAGCTGCCGGGGCAAATTCAATTATGGCAGGTTCACTTTTTGCTGGAACTGAAGAATCCCCCGGTGAAACTATTATATACCAGGGGCGTAAGTTTAAATCGTATAGGGGCATGGGTTCTATTGAAGCAATGCAACAAGGATCGAAAGATCGCTATTTCCAATCGGAAACAGACGATATAAAGAAACTTGTACCCGAAGGCATAGCAGCAAGAGTTCCATATAAGGGGACCCTATCAGAAGTTGTATATCAATTAATCGGTGGACTAAGAGCAGGAATGGGTTATTGCGGCGCTCCCGATATAACAACTTTAAAAAAGGCAAGTTTTGTAAAAGTTACACAAGCTGGTGTTAATGAATCGCATCCACACGATGTATCAATTACCAGAGAAGCTCCAAATTACAGCCGTAGCGACTTCTAATACAATAATAAAAATAATAAGACGTTAAAACGATATTTGGATATAACCCAAATGGCAAATATAACAACAACAAAACCTTATAAAATGATGAAAAAAATATTTTTCTTTCTATTCTTATCAATGCCCCTTCTTATTGTGGCACAAAATCCAGTATTATTAAAAATTGATAATAAAAACGAAGTCACACTTGATGAATTCAAACGTATATACCTGAAAAACAGTATAAAAGACGATGAATTGCTAACTCAAGAAGCTGTTGAAGATTACTTAAATCTGTTTATAAATTTCAAGCTAAAAGTGTATGAAGCTATGCAACTTGGAATGGACAAACAAAGCGAATTCACCAATGAGCTAAAAAAGTATCGCGATCAATTAGCTGAACCATATTTGGTTGATCAAAGTTATTCGGAACAATTATATAGAGAGGCTTACGAACGAATGTTCAAGATTGTAAAAGCAAGTCATATTCTGTTACAATTGCCACAATCTCCTACTCCCGAAGATACACTAACAGTGTATAATAAGGCCTTGGAATTAAAAAAGAAACTCGAAGATGGAGAACCTTTCTATTTGATAGCTCTAAAATACTCACAAGATCCATCATCAAAAACAACCCTTGGACAAGTAGGTTACTTTTCATCAATGCGTATGGTTTATCCATTTGAAAATGCTGCATATAATACACCTGTGGGACAATATACCAACCCCGTTAGAACACAATTCGGATATCATATAATTCATGTTACTGACAAAATAGATATACAAGGACCGATTGATGTATCATATATTGCCGTACGCAGTAAAAGAGAGGATCTCGGGAAAGAGACAAACACTGCATTAGAAAAAATAAATGCTGCTTATGACAGTCTCTCAAACGGTGTTTCAATTGAAAGAGCTGTAAGACTATTTACTGAAGATAAAAGTAGCCTGCCAAATAACGGTTTAATAAGAAAACATGAAGCAGGAAGAATGTTTCCTGATTTTGACTCTATTGCGTGGCGTCTTAACGAAAACGAGTTCTCTAAACCTTTTTACTCTCCATACAATAACGCATGGTTTATTGTATATGTAAATAAAAAATACGATAACCCCAGCTATGAAGAGGCTCTCGATATGATTAAACGAAAAATCGACAGAATGCCACATAGCTACATGAAATCCAAATCATTGGCAACAAAACTCTTGGGCGAATACAAAGCTGTTAGACAAACGAAAGCTTTCGATATTGCTGTTGACTCTTTAGCCGAAATACATAAAAGACAACAACAATACTCAAAAGAAGCCGACGAGTATATGAATCAACCAATATTGATAATTCAAGATACATTTAAAATAGCTCAAAGCGAATTTATGAAATTCATAAATGCAAAAATTAAGCTAAAGATTGATAATATGAAAGGATTGTGTGAAACAAACTGGCAAGAGTTTGTTGAACGTTCAATAATAAACTATGAAAACCAGATTCTACATATTAAATATCCAGAATTTAGATACACAGTTCAAGAATATCACGACGGTATTTTACTATTTAATATCACTGACAGTTTGGTATGGCAAAAAGCCACATCAGACACCACAGGATTGAAGAATTTTTACGAAAAAGTATCTCACAATTATGTGTGGAATGACAGGGCTAATGCTCTTTTAATTACTGCAAATAACCCTACCCTAAAAGGGAAAATCGAGAAAGCAATAAAAAAGGAATTGAAGAAAAAGAATTCACTAGCAGAAGATTTCGGAAACCGAATGCAAAAACAATTAAAAGACAGCTCTTTAAAAATAACTACCGAAAAACTGCTTGTTGAAAAGGGAGTTAATAACTTTGTTGACAATACCGGATTTACAAAAGGTTTTAGCGTTGTCAATGAAAACAACAACGAAATTGTTTGGTGTTATATTTCAGAA
>JAAYQU010000041.1 GCA_012519055.1 Bacteroidales bacterium
ACTCCGTCAACACCAGTGTTTTGCGTTATAAAATCCATTTGTACAAGTTCGCCATTTTCGTTGATATTAGGAACTCTAATTTCAACAGGGCTACCATATAGTGGTCTTATTTCTCCCGTGTCTCTTTTCTTTTGAAGCACTGTAACTTTTATGTTGCCTGTAGGTGATTCATTGTATTTGTCAACTATTAACTCCATAGAAATATTTGCTCCCATTCCTGTCCAACCTATAGCTTCTCCAATAATTAGTAAATTACTATGAAAAGAGGGTTGTGTTATCTTGTCCGCACCAATATAGAATCTTAAACCACCAGTATTAAAACGAAGAACAGCAAGATATGCCTGACCCTCTACTGTTGGTGTAATATATCCGCTTGCTTTGTCACAGTAAAACGGCAGGAATACCCACGAGTCAGCCATAGTTGAATAGATAGGAGTTGAAGCACTATACATAATTGGCGCAGTTAAATCGTAATTTCCCGCAGTGTCAGACTCATAAATTTCTGCAGTTAGATAGGCAGCACTTCCTGCATCCCAAATATTCCAGTTATCCAAGTCATTAGTGATATATGTGTTAATACCTCTAAATACGTAAGGAGCAGGTATTTCTGTACCGGGAATAGTATCTATTGGTGGATTTAAGAAAAATTCAACAGCAAGACCATCGCCATCAACGGTTCCTGTATAACTGAACGGGGTTTGATGTTCGGTGTTGGCTGTTAAGGGATTTGCGTAACCAAAAATGTTTTCGGTTATATGGAAATCGTAGCGATATAGATTATCTTCAGGTGCTTGATCTTCAACTGAGCCAGAAACAACGCCATCATAGTAGTATGATCCAACACTTTCAATTGTTTTTGGAATTTGAAAATTGTGAATTGCCACAAAAGAGGTATCAAATCCTCCTGGGGGAATACTAGTTACTACATCAGATGTTTTTTCATCAAGAATAGTTCCATCTTCTTTTACAACTTTTGTAGTCATCACAGCTTCGGGAAATGCTTCTACACCATAGTTTTTAGCAATTGCTCTTGAAGTTACAATTTTTTGAAACGCGTAGTATGGGTTGTAATATGGGGTACCTGTAAATCTTTTATTGTAGCTAGGTGTAAGATAGCTTATCAATTTACCTTCTTTATAGTCAACCCAATATCCCATTAACCTAACATCGTGTGAATAAGGTTGAAATAATTTAAAATCGTCAACCATCCAATAGTAATGAGATTCTCCTTTTATGTGTAGTCGAATATAAACAGTTGGTTGATTGGCTGCAGCATCGCTAATCGGCATTTCATATACACTCGGATTTGAAGTTGTCGAGGCTGTAGATGCCTGCTCTACATCATAACGAGTCCAGTTAATGTTATCGTTACTTACGTACAGTTTTGGACCTACTTCAGCAGAGTATGGGACACAACAGAAACGGTGATGCTGCTCAAAATATACGCAAACAGCAGAATTTTCCGTGGCATCAACAACTGGAAATTGAATATACGAATCCATAATTACATCAGTCGCTACTCCTTCTGAAGTAGTGTTATAGAAGTCAAGCTCAAACATAATAAATCCTTTTTCCCCACCCGGTGTATTGTCGCTGGTTGATTTAATCTTTATGCTATTGTTAGGGACATCCCAAACATCGGTACCTGGAGAGGTGTATATACCACGTGGTCCCTCATCAGACCAACGCCAGAAGAAGTTGTTCCCTGTAGCGTCAAACACACTCCATCCTGCGGGCATATTTTCTGGAACGGCAACGCCACCAACGCTGGCTGCGCTCCAGTCTGAAGCGTTAAAATACTCTTCGAAAATAATATCACCAGGTGCTTTATATGTTCTGGTTGTAGTTTCCTGTTCGTTGTATTGTGGTGCGTCTGTAATTTTCAACAAACGCGGTTGAGGTTCGGCTAATCGTTGCGCAAATAGCGAAAAGCCTACTACTAATATTCCAATAATTAGTGTGAATTTTTTCATAATCAGCAGTTATTTTAAGTTAAACCAAACAAAATCCAATGTAAATATATTCCTTTTAAAGAGTAAAAGCAAGTGTTTTATAAAAAAGTTGCATCTTGTGCATACCCTACAACTTCTATTTCTTGAATTTTCAGGTTTGGTACTAAACCATTAAGGTATTAAGTATAGACTGAGCATGCTCCGATTCTACAATGTGTTGATATTGCAATAGAGACGCCATAATATGACGTCTCTACAACAAGCTGACATTAAGTCGATTAATTCAGCTTCACTGCATTTTTTGTCGTCACTCGGCATAGCTCAATCAAGCTTGGCTCTGCTCTCGCTACTAAGAAAATTGTTAATTGCTCATTGCACATTGTTCATTGCTTAATAAATCGTTGTGTTGTTGAGTTTCCGTTGTTATCGAACAATGTTACCAAATATACTCCAGTAGCGTAGTTTGAAATGGATATAGTTTGTACTTCTGTTGGGTTTTCAATTGTTTCAACCACTTGTCCAACAATATTGCTAATAACTATTCTTGAAATATTTACGGGGCTTTCAATGGTAACAGTATTGTTTGAGGGAACTGGGTATAATTTAACATCACGCAATAGGTCATACTCTTCGATATTTAAAACATCAACATCAAAAGTGATGGTTACTTCATACTGTCCTGAACCTTGAACAGTTACCCCAGTCAACTTTTTTATTGGGTTACCTTCTTCGTCAACAGCAATTGCACCACCTTCAGTTACCAAGGTTGCGGCAACGGCATACGAACCAGATCTCAAGCTATCGAGAGTGATAACTCCGTCAACACCAGTGTTTTGCGTTATAAAATCCATTTGTACAAGTTCGCCATTTTCGTTGATATTAGGAACTCTAATTTCAACAGGGCTACCATATAGTGGTCTTATTTCTCCCGTGTCTCTCTTCTTTTGAAGCACTGTAACTTTTATGCCGCCTGTAGGTGATTCTCCATATTTATCAATTATTAACTCCATTGAAATATTTGTTTCCACTCCTGTCCAACCAACAGAATTATACCAACTGATAAGCAAATTGCTATAGAATGAGGGTTGTGTTACTTTGTCAGCACCGATAAAGAACCTTTCATCAGTAAAAAAACGAATCACAGCAGCATATGCATGACCCTCTTCAGTTGGCGTTATATTTTCAGAAACTCCGTCAGAAATAAATGGTAAGAATACCCAAGAGTCCACCATGGTTGAATCGATTGGAATTGAAGCACTTGATATAATTAGTTCTGTCAATTCAAATTCATTGTACTCATGGATTTCAGCGGTTAGATAAGCAACCTTTCCTGCTCTCCATATTTTCCAGTTATATGTATCGTTACTTATGTATGTGTTAATACCCCTTAATACATAAGGAGCGGGCGTTTCTGTACCGGGAATGTTTTCTGTTGGTGGGTCTAAGAAAAAAACAGCACCAATAGCTTCGCAGTCAGTCATGACAAATGGGCTAATACGATCTGTACCAGCTGTTTTGGGATTTGCGTAACTAAAAACATTTTCTGTAATATTAAAATTGTAACGATATACGTTATTATCAGGTACTTGATCCTCTTCTGCACCAGAAATAACGCCTTCGTAGTAGTATGAACCGACACTTTCAATTGTTTTAGGAATTTGGAAATTATGGGTTGCCACAAAAGAGGTATCAAACTCTCCTGATGCAATGCTGCTTACAACTGCAGATGTTTTTTCATCAAGAACGGTTCCGTCCTCTTTTACAACTTTTGTGGTAATTATAGCTTCATGAAATGACTCTCCTCCAAAGTTAACAGCAATTGCTCTTGAAGTTACAATTTCTTGAAATGCAAAGTATGGGTTGTAAAAAGGTGTGCCTGTAAATCTTTTTTGTAGTGTGGTGTAAAATCATTTCCTGAAAAATAGTTTGCCCATTTTTCATCTTTATAGTCAATCCAGTAGCCCATTATTCTGACATCGTATGGTTCTGGTTCATACATCACAAAATCGTCAACCATCCAATAGTAATGAGTTTCTCCTTTTATGTGTAGTCGAACATAAACAGTTGATTGATTTGCTGCAACATTACTAACTGATACTTCATATACACTTGGGTTTGTTACAGGTGTGGCATTAATAGATGCCTGATTTACATCATAACGAGCCCAGTTAACACTATCATTACTTATATACATTTTTGGTCCCACTTCAGCAGAGTAGTTTGCACAACAAAAACGGTGATACTGTTCGAAATAGATATTCACAGCATAATATTCTGTAGTACTAACAACTGGCATTTGAATATAAGAATTCATCGTTACATCATCTGATGTATCATGGTTACAGTTGTAGAAGTCAAGCTCAAACATAATAAACCCTTGTTCTCCTCCTGGTATATTGTCGCTGGTTGATTTAATCTTTATGCTATTGTTAGGAACATTCCAGTAGTATGAAGTATATGGACCTCGTGGTCCTTCAGTTGACCAGCGCCAGAAAAAGTTGTTTCCTGTAGCGTCAAACACACTCCATCCAGCTGGCATGTTTGCCGGAACAGCAACGCCATCAACGCTGGCAGCGCTCCAATCAGATGCGTTAAAATATTCCTCGAAAATAATATTACCTGCTACTCTATTTGTTCTGGTGGTAGTTTCCTGTTCGTTGTTTTGTGGTGCGTCTGTCATTTTTGACAAACGGCATTTAGGTTCGGCTAATCGTTGCGCAAAGAGCGAAAAGCCTACTACTAACATCATAATGATTAGTGTAAATTTCTTCATAATCAGCAGTTATTTAGGTTGATACAAGCAAAGCCAAATGTAAATATATAACTTTTAAAGAGTAAAAGCAAGTGTTTAATATAATGGTTGCTTTGGTTGTTGTTGAGTTTGTCGAAATATGAACTCAACGACCGTGAGAATAAAAAAAGGGAAGACTTTAAAGCCTCCCCTTTTTTATAATTAATTTGTTAGTTTGCTAAATTAATGTTTGATTAAGCGTTGTGTTGTTGAATTTCCGTTGTTATCAAACAATGTAACCATATAAACTCCTGTAGCATAGTCTGCAACAGAGATAGTTTGTACTTGTGTTGGATTTTCAATTGTTTCAACTACTTGTCCAACAATATTGCTAATAACTATTCTTGAAATGCTTACAGGGCTTTCAACAGTAACTGTGTTGTTTGAAGGAACAGGGTATAATTTAACACCACTCAACAGGTCATACTCTTCGATGCCAAAAACGTCAACATCAAAAGTAATAGTTACTTCATATTGTCCTGAACCTTGAACGGTTACACCTGTTCTTTTCCATATTTCGTAGCCTTCTTCGTCAACTTGAATTCCCTCACCACCTTCCATTGGTAGAGCTGCATATACAGCATATGTACCTGTTCTTAAGTTGTCAAAAGTAGCATATCCGTCAATATTAGAAGATTTTGTTACGAAATCAATTCCTGCAAATTCGTTATCTTCGTCAATAATAGGAACTCTAAGTTCAACAGGACTACTCCATATTGGTCTTATTTCTCCTGAAGTTTTGTGTTTTTGAAGTACTTGAACTTTTACTTCACCTCTAGGATCTTCCATATATTTGTCAATTACTACTTCCATTGAAATATTTGCTTCCATTCCTGTCCAACCAAGGCCACCAGCTAATCCTCCAATTTGAAGTATATTGGCATTATATGTAGGTTGTATCATTTTGTCAGCACCAACAAAGAATCTTAGACCACCAGTGGTAAAGCGAATCATTGCAAGATATTCATGACCCTGTTCGGTAGGTGTAATGTTTTCAGAAGCACCGTCAGTAATAAATGGCAAGAATACCCATGAGTTTACTGTAGTTGAATCAATTGGAACTGCTGCACTTTGTATTACAGGCGCTTCCAAATCATAAGAAAATCCTCCTTCACCATCAGGAATACCCTCATAAATAACTGCAGTTAGGTAAGCAAAATCACCAGCTCTCCAAATATCCCAGTTATATCCATCGTTATTAATGTGAGTATTAATACCTCTTAATACGAAAGGAGCGGGTACTTCTGTACCTGGAATGTTCTCTGTTGGAGGATCTAAGTAGAAGATAACACCAATACCGTCACCGTCAACGGAAGTTGTATAGCTAAATGGACTTTGGCGGTCAGAAAAGGCTGTTTTTGGATCTGCATAACCAATAACGTTTTCAGTAATATGGAAATCATAACGATAAGCGTTATTCTCGGGAGCTAGATCTTCTTCTGAACCAGAAACAAGTCCATCGTAATAGTACGATCCAACACTTTCAATTGTTTTTGGAATTTGGAAATTGTGAGTTGCCACAAAAGAGGTATCAAATGTTCCTGGTATGATAGAAGCTACAGTATTTGATACTTGTTCGTCAAGAACAGTTCCGTCTTCTTTTACAATTTTTGTAGTAATTTGAGCATTAGGAAATGCTAGTCCTCCAAAGTTGCTAATAATTGCTCTTGAGGTTGTGATTTTTTGAAATGCATAGTATGGGTTGTAAAATGGTGTGCCTGTAAATCTTTTTTTCCAGCTAGGTCTCAAGACACCGTCTTTAAAATAACTTTCACCCCATTTTCCATCTCTGTAGTCAACCCAGTAACCCATTATTCTAGCATCGTATGGTTCTGGTTCATACATTACAAAATCGTCAACCTGCCAATAGTAATGAGATAATGCTTTTATGTGTAGTCGAACATAAACAGTTGTTTCATTAGCTGCAACATTACTAACAGCCATTTCATATACGCTTGGGTTTGTTGCAGGTGTAGCATTAATAGATGCTTGTTCTACATCAAATTCAGTCCAGGTAGTGTTGTCACTACTGATGTACAATTTTGGTCCTACTCCAGCTTCGTAACTAGCACAGCAGAATCGGTGATACTGTTCGAAACGAACGTTTACCGCACTGTTTTCTGTAGTCTCAATAGGTGGAAGCTGAATATAAGAATCCATTGCTATATCAGTTGAACCTCCTTCAGAAGTAGTGTTATAGAAGTCAAGCTCAAACATAATAAATCCTTGTTCTCCGCCGGGTGTGTTGTCGCTGGTTGATTTAATTCTTATGCTACTGTTAGGAACATTCCAGGGACTACTGGTATATGGACCACGTGGTCCTTCAGTTGACCAACGCCAGAAGAAGTTGTTTCCTGTTGCGTCAAATACACTCCATCCAGCTGGCATATTTGCCGGAACAGCAACGCCACCTTCGCTGGCTGCACTCCATTCTGACGCGTTAAAGTACTCTTCAAAAATAATATCACCAGGTGCTCTGTATGATCTGGTGGTAGTTTTTTGTTCGTCGTTTTGTGTAACGTCTGTCATTTTAGACTTACGATGTTGTAGATTGGTTAATCCTTGAGCAAAGGTCATTGAACCTACTACTAACATTCCAATAATTAGTGTAAATTTTTTCATAATTGATAATTGTTTAAATTAAACTAAGTCAAACACAAATATACATTAATTATTTTAATAAACAACTACGTGGTATAAAAAAATTTAGAAATTTGGATGAATCTCTCTTTTTTCATGGTTTTCTGCAGTTTTATTTTGGTAACTGGGTTTATACTTCGATCGGCTTAATAACCATTGAAGTGGTTATAACGTGTTGTGCGATATTAGTATCAATAAGTTCAGTTACAGAAGGTTAGATTGCATTGTAGTAGCTATCTCTTTCAATAGGTGTTTTTCCCTCTGCTTGTATCGCCAAGCATAACTCTTGTGTGGAGATTCCATCTTTACCGATATTTCCGGTTGTAGAGTAAATTTCGGTTGATTGGGATATTGTTCCATCTAGATCGTCAGCTCCGAATGATGTCATAAGAATAGCTTTTTGCAACCCTAACATGGGCCAATATGCTTTTATGTGTGGTATGTTGTCGAGAAAAATCCGTGAGATGGCATATGTCCGTAGGTCATCAATAATTGAAACTTCATTTGTTAAACCCAATTGGTTTTCTGATAAACGGTATTTTAGCGGGATAAAAGCATTAAAACCTTTTGTTTTGTCTTGCAGGTTACGAATGGCTTCAAGATGTTTTATGCGGTGTAGAGTGTTTTCAATGTGTCCGTATAGCATTGTGGCATTTGTGGTAATTCCAAGCATGTGTGCCACTTCGTGTATTTTTAACCAATCTTCGCCTGAAAGTTTATCGGGGCAGGCTATGTTTCTAATTTTGGAATCAAAAATTTCTGCACCGCCACCGGGCATTGATTGTAAACCGCTATTTACAAGTGCTTGCAAAACTTCCGTATAAGTTTTTCCTGATAGTTCGGATAAGTATTTGATCTCTTCGGCAGTCAGCCCTTTGCGATGTATTTTGGGGAATTGGGTGCGAATGGCGGAGAAAAGGGTTGTATAAAAATCTAAATTATAATCTGGGTGTAGCCCTCCAACAATATGAACTTCAGAGATGTCACCTGCTGCCTTAATTCTGTCTATTATTTGTTCGTGAGAGAGTTTATATGTGTCACTGTCGCCTTCTGTACGGCGATAGGAGCAGAACTTACATCTGTTTTGGCATATATTTGTTGGCTCGATATGTATGTTTTTAATGTAATATATGTTGTCACCGTTGAATTTGCGCCTTCTTATATCTGCCATAACAGCAAGCTCTCCCAATGTTGCATGTTCATATAAATATATGGCGTCATCGGTTGAAATACTTTGATGGAGTTTGATTTTATTGAAAATATCGTTATATGTAATCACTTTTGAAGTCCAGCTCTCAAATTATATTGTGCTTTTGCATCAGGTATAAAACAAAAAGAGTAGGAACACCTATTTAAGGTATTACTACTCTTTATGCTTATAGAAAATCTTTATGCTTTGTGTCGCATTTCATCAGACACGGTTAATTTTTTACGTCCTTTAGCACGACGACGAGCCAAAACTGCACGACCTGCTGCAGTTGCCATTCTTTCGCGAAAACCGTGTTTGTTTTTTCTTTTGCGTAGCGAAGGTTGGAATGTTCGTTTCATTTGAGTATATTTTTCTTACGTTTATATTACAAAGCAGAATAAGCTTTTTATTTTTCGGACTGCAAATTTAAGCCTTTTCATTGTAATAATAAAGTGTTTTTAATAAATTTTAAATTAAAAATTCAAAATTGCAGAGAGTAGAGACGTCATATTATGGCGTCTCTACATATTATGGTGTCTCTGCAATTTTTTGATTATCAGTTTGTTGGTTGTGGAAGACGCCACGATGTGACGTCTCTACAGTGTACTGATTCTCAGTTTTATTTTACTACTTTTAGTCTGATATTGGTGCCAAAGTGCAGACTAAGTTTCTGTCTCCATATCCGTTATCAACGCGTGCAACGTAGGGCCAGAATTTGTTTTCCTTAATCCATTCTAATGGGAAAGCAGCCTGTTCACGACTATATTTATGCTTCCACTCGTTTGCTGTTACCTCAAACACAGTGTGTGGAGAGTTTACCACAACGTTATTAGTTTTATCGTCTTCGGCAATGGCTTCAATCTCTTTCTTAATAGAAATCATTGCATCGATAAATCTATCAAGCTCTTGTAGTGATTCACTTTCGGTTGGTTCAACCATAAGAGTATCAGCAACCGGGAATGATAGCGTTGGTGCGTGGAAGCCATAATCTATAAGACGTTTAGCTATATCGGTAGCATCGACACCATAATTTTGACGGAAACTGCGACAATCTAAAATCATCTCATGTGCACAGTGTCCTTTTTCTCCTGTGTATAGAACATCGTAATATTTGTTTAAACGAGCAGCGATATAGTTAGCATTCAAAATTGCCATTTTTGTTGCATGCGTCAAACCATTTGCACCCAACATTTTAATATATCCGTGTGTAATACACAATATATTTGCACTGCCATATGGAGCCGACGATACTGCTTTAATAGCTTTATCGCCACCAACTTTTACATATGGGTTAGATGGTAGGAATGGTGTTAAATGTTTTGCAACGCAAATAGGTCCAACACCTGGTCCGCCACCTCCGTGAGGACTGGCAAAGGTTTTGTGTAAGTTCAAATGGCAAACATCAGCACCGATTAAGCCGGGGCTTGTTAATCCAACTTGTGCGTTCATATTGGCTCCGTCCATATAAACCTGTCCTCCGTTTTCGTGGATAATTTTCATCATTTCACAAATACGACTTTCGAAAACTCCGTGTGTCGATGGATAGGTTACCATAAATGAGCATAGGTTATCTTTATGTTCCGCGGCTTTTGCTCTTAAATCGTCAACGTCGATGTTTCCATTTTCGTCACAGGCAACTACAACAACGTCTAATCCTGCCATAACAGCACTAGCTGGGTTTGTTCCGTGTGCCGATGAAGGTATTAATACAATATTGCGATGTCCTTGACCAATAGACTTTTGGTAAGCTCTGATAACCATTAAACCAGCATATTCGCCTGCTGCGCCTGAATTGGGTTGTAGTGTTGTTCCTGCAAAACCTGTTATGACAGCAAGGTCGTCTTCAAGCTCCTTGATTAGCTGTAGATATCCTTCGGTTTGATTTTTTGGTGCAAACGGGTGGATATTTGCAAACTCGTTCCAAGTCATTGGCAACATTGCGGTTGTGGGATTAAGCTTCATTGTACATGAACCTAATGGAATCATTGAGTGGTTTAGTGCAATATCGCGGCGTTCCAATTTTGTGATATAACGCATCATCTCTGTTTCAGAGCGATATGAGTTAAACACATCATGCTGCAAATATTTGTCAGTTCGTTTCATGCTCTCTGCAATTATTGGCTTGCATTCTAAGGCTGAAATTTGTGAAGATTTTTTACCTGCAGCTTCGGCTAAAACTGCCACGATGTTGTTAAGGTCGTCAATTGATGTTGTTTCATCAAGACTTATAGTTATTGTTTTGCTGTCAACATAATTGAAATTCATGTACTTAGCTTCGGCAAGTGTTTTGATTTTATCCGTCGTAACATTTGCAGGAACTTCAATGTGTAGTGTGTCAAAAAACGATTTATTGGTTTGTTTGTAGCCAAGCTCAGCAATTCTTCGGTTAAGTTCTGATGTTTTGCAATGGATTTTGCAAGCAATCTGTTTAATGCCCTCTGGTCCGTGATAAACGACATACATTCCGGCTAAAGTTGCAAGTAGTGCTTGTGCTGTACATATGTTTGATGTTGCTTTTTCACGTTTTATATGCTGTTCGCGAGTTTGCAACGCTAATCTTAGTGCTGGGTTTCCGTGTCTGTCAACAGAGATTCCGACAATACGTCCGGGAATTTGTCTTTTAAATTCATCTGTAACAGCGAAATAGGCTGCATGTGGTCCGCCAAATCCCATTGGTATTCCGAAACGTTGTGTCGAACCTAATGCAACATCAGCTCCCCATTGTCCCGGAGGAGTTAGCATAGTAAGGCTTAAAATATCGGCTGCAACAGCTACTTTAATCCCTGATGCGTGAGCTTTTTCAGTAATGTTTTTGTAATCACGTATTTCGCCTTTTGCAGTTGGATATTGAATTAGGACGCCAAATGTTTTATCGTCGAAATTGTGAGTCATAATATCGGTATAAACTATCTCGATATCTAAAACGCTTGCTTTAGTTTCGAGTACCGCTTTTGTTTGAAGGAATACGTCCTTGTCAACAACGAATTTGTTTGCATTGTTTTTGATTTGTGCTCTTTCGCGCTTTTTGAAAAACATAATCATAGCCTCACCTGCTGCGGTTCCTTCGTCTAAAAGCGAACTATTGGTTATAGGTAGTCCTGTAAGTTCAGAGACAACAGTTTGGAAGTTTAGTAAAGCCTCTAATCGTCCTTGTGATATTTCGGCTTGATATGGGGTATAAGATGTGTACCAACCCGGATTTTCTAAAATATTTCTTAAAATAACCGATGGCATTATGGTATCGTAATATCCCTGACCAATAAAAGAGCGAAATATTTTATTTTTTTTAGCCATTTTACGAACATGATTTAAATACTCATATTCGCTCATTCCTTCCTGAGCCATATCTAAAGGCTTGGTATAACGAATTGATTTAGGAACGGTTTGGTCTATCAATTCATCTAAAGATGAGACCCCAATGGCTTTTAACATGCTTGCAATTTCGCTTTCACGTGGTCCAACGTGACGGTTTAAAAATTTGTTAGTTGCTTCCATATAGATTTATTTATGTTGATTATTATAATTTGATTTTCTGCAATATGAAAATATCATGCCAAATAAAGCTCAATGTGTAAAGATGTGATTATAAGGCATGTGGATTTGTTGCAATCATAGTCTGAACAATGCATAAACATAAGAAATTTAATTGAATATTCTTAACTTATTTAACGAAAAGTGTTAAATTTGACCTCTGTCTAAAAACGCAAATTTACAAAGAACTCTGATAAAAAATTGTGTTATATGTCATAAAGATATTTGTATACTTATGTTTTAGGCAGTTATAATCTTTTTTAATAACTACAAACTAATATCAGTATAATGAGACAAATAAGTTTGATTTTGGTTTTGATAATTTTTGCAATAGTTGAAAATTTTGCACAAGCTCCTGTAATTTGGACTGTTAGCGGCGACAGTATTGTTGTGCGCGAGGTTGAAGATTTTCAAGACACGTCGTTAATTTCAATTAAATACAAGAGTATGAGAGAGAGATGGACGGATATAGATCGTCAAGATATATTTTCAATAAAACTGTCCGATGACAATCTACACTACTTATATCAGCCTCTGTTTGAGGGAGATAAAAACTTGGATCAGATGAAGCTGTATATTGATGGTCATAGAGAGGGCTATAAAGGCAAGACATATGGGGCGTTTCTAATTGGATTTGCTTCTGGTTCGTTGGGGATGTTGTTACCTCCTGACAATATTTATGTGGCACCTCTGTTTCCACTTACTGCTGTTATTTGCGTAGGCAAATTTTCAGGTAAGAAAACCATTAATTTTAACGACGAGAACTTTATCGAAGGTTACAGCCAAAGACGTAAAAAACAGAATATCAAGTCGGCTATCTGGGGAGGATTGTCAGGTCTTGCTGTTGGTGTAACAGGGTCGTTTTTGATATACGGCTGGGGAGTCAAATAGCTGAAAGCAATGAACAATGTGTAATTAGCAATTAACAATTACGAATTACGAGTTGCGAATGAACGATTGGAACACAGATTACACGGATTTAATGTAGGGAAGACTATATCAAAGTAGGTAACGTTGTTTAACATGGGTTACGTTGTTCATTGCACTTTGCTAATTGCGAATTGATTTCAGAGGTTCTGGTCTAATGCATACACCAAAAACCATTTGTTGCCAATAAGCTCAAAACGGTATTCGGAACTCAAACCTGAGTTTTCGAGCCAAAATTTTTGATAAAACGATGTTTCTCGTTTTTTGAAAGTAGTTTTATACATAGTTGTGTCTATGTCGTAAATCCTGGTTTTCATCATTATCCAATTGTCGCGACTCCATTTCGTCTCTTGATCTCCCTGAATGATCTTTCCTTGTAAAGGGAATTTTATTCGAGACATTTGAAATGTACTATCGGTATGGAAACGATTATAAAACTTATCGAAATTTTCAGGTTTTGAAAATGGCCTGCTCTCTTTTTTATCCGGTTTTACACTTTCTGAGCTTGTGAATTTACGCGTGCCTTCCTCTGTTGTTTTACAACTAAAAGTAACTAACAAGGCAGTTATACAAGCTAATGTTATTGCCCTGTTAGTTGTAAATTTTCTTTTCCAAAGCATGATAGACGGATTTATTCTAATAGTATATTAATGTATTTCCGTGCAATAGTGACAAATAACTATAATTTGATCATAGCTTTAACCAAGTTGTATGCACCTTCATGTATATGCTTAATTGTTGAATCGAGCATATAACAAGGTGTTGTTACAACTTTGTTTTTCTTGTCAACTTTAACTTCTCCTCGTTTTGTGTTTTCATGGGTTCCTCCCATCTTTTCAATGGTTTTGGCTGTACCATCGTCAGAGCCAATAGTTATTTGAACATTGCCTAAAACTCGTGCAATAACAACCGGAGCTATACATAGTGCCCCGATAGGTTTGTTTGCTTTATGTGTTTCGCGTATTGCCTTTTCAACATCACTGTTTACTTTACACTTATCGCCTTCGGTAGCAAATGTTGAGAGGTTTTTTGCAGCACCGAATCCTCCCGGGAAGATAATTCCGTCGAAATCGGCAACTTTATACTCCGACAATGGTTTGATTTCGCCACGAGCTATGCGTGCCGATTCTGCTAAAACACTTCGTTTTTCGTTAGTGGTCTCTTTTGTGAAGTGATTTACAGTTTGCGTTTGTTCGATATCGGGAGCAAAAATTTTGTACGTACAGTTGTGTTGGTCAACAGCCAACATTGTCATCACCGCTTCGTGGATTTCGGAACCGTCAAAAACTCCGCATCCTGAAAGCACAATTGCAAATGATTTTTTCGCCATAGTTTTTTGTTTTAATTGTTAATATTCCTTGAGTGTACAAATTACAAAAAAAACGAATTATTTGCAACTTTTTAGTCTCACTAAAAGGGAGAAATATCTATTTGATATCTTCAATGTACTTTAAAGAGTTGATAATATTGTGAGCTGTAAAATCAATTTGCATGGGAACTACCGCTACATAATTGTTTTCTAAAGCCCAAATATCAGTATCTTCGGCACCTTCTTCAAAGTTTTTTAAATCGCCAGCAAGCCAATAATATTCGCCTCCGTATGGATCGACGCGTTTTTCAAATTCTCCTCTCCAAGAGCCATGTGTTTGCCTGCAAATCTTAATTCCTTTAACTTGCTTTAACGGTGCTTTTGGGATATTTACGTTTAAGCTTGTATATTCTGCTAATCCATTTTCTAATATTTGACGAAAAATAATATCGGCATAATATTTTGAAGCCTCAAAATCAGCATCAAGGCAGTGGTCAAGAAGCGAAAATCCTACTGATGGTACACCATTTAGACATGCTTCAAGGGCAGCACCCATTGTGCCGCTGTATATTACACTTATGGAGGCATTGCTTCCGTGATTAACGCCACTAACCATAATATCAGGTTTTCGGGGAACAACCTGACTTAAGCCAAGTTTAACGCAATCGGCAGGTGTTCCGTTGCACTTATAAAGCTTAACGCCCGGTTTTGAATAAACTTGTTTTACCCGTAACGGATATTTTATGGTTATTGCGTGTGCCATTCCCGAATTAGCACTTTCAGGTGATACTGCAATAATATCACCATATTTTTCAACAACCTCGACAAGGGCACGAAGACCGTTTGCATAAAAACCGTCATCGTTTGACACAAAAATTAGTGGGCGTCTATTTTTTCCTGACATATTTATCCTTTCTGTTTTAAGGCAGCAAAGATAACAAAAAGTAGGATAATTCATGTTAAGAAAAAGACACAGGGGAGATTCAATTAACAATTAGCAATTAGCAATTTTTTAGGAGCGAAACTTAATTTAGTTAAAAGTTGAAATCTTGTGGTTTTTAGCCTATTTGTCTATATTTGTTTAAATTTACGTTGCTATGGAAAGTTTTTATATCAACCTAAATTCGCATCCTGAAAGAAGCAAGCGGTTTCGTCGTTTTATTATTTTAATTTCCATAATTTTGGTTATTATGGTAGGGTTAACATTTTGGGCGTTTTATGCTTTTTCAATTTTTAATATATGGCTAATCCTGCTTTTGTCTCTCCATACAATTATTTATTTCTATCTGGTTTATAAGGGCTATAAGAGTGAGCTTTATGTAAAATCTGATAGCTCAGTTTTATCGTACAAACTCTCTTTATACAGACGTACACCGACACTTATTTTTTGGGGTTCCATAAGAAAGGTTAAAATAGGTCCTACTTACGTTACTTTTCATAAGCGTTCTGGCAAACGTAAAACGATGTATTTAGGTTGGTTGTCGTATGCAAACAATATTAATATAAAACACAATATTGATATTATTGCAAGACAACTTAACATAGAAATTGAATATGGAGAGATAATTGAATATGTTGAGTAAAAAGGTGGTATTAAAAGCGATAATCCCGGAAAGCAAAACTTGCTTTCCGGGATTATCGCTTTTAAGGGAACGGTCTATTGTTTAATACATCTGATTGAATATCCCTTGTTTACACCTATCTGAATGCTATCCAATAAGCCACTGGGGAATTGAATAGACATGGGGAGTATATTATGTTGTGTCCAGTAAAAAGCGTTGGTATTGATAAGTGAAAAACTTGCATTATTAATGTTGTCGATCCATGTAAAACTACCTGCTGGTATAGCTCCAAATCCTGTGGAGTTAGTTATTTCTTCTGGAATAGATGACCACAGGAACTGATTGCTTAGCAATGCAGTAGCATCACCGGGGAATGTGGTAGTTGCATAACTTAACAATTCTAACCAGTCTGCTTCGACAGGAAGCCTCCAACCTGTGGGACATATTTGTTTCCCACTAGACATTATCTCTTTGTCGTATAAATAGCCATAAATTGCAGGGCTTGCATATTCACCAGGATTGAACTGGTAGCTTTTGTATAACAAATTTAAGCCTGTGCTACTATCAATTATGGGGTCGCCGTTGGTGTATCTGGTTACCATCAGGTTTTTACCTAACCACTCTTGATTGCCTACTTTTACAACAGGATAAATATTACCGTCAATGTCTGTGATGAACGAAATAATTGCTCCTCCTACGTTTATGTTACCTCCTACATATACATCTCCCTCACTGTATATTGTATTGGCAACGTATGTACAATCTTTATCAACGTTAAACAGTTTTCTGTATTCTAAAGTTGGACTTAATGTTCCTACTGTAAATGCACCTTTTATTCCTTTTGTTCCTGTTTCGTTCATAGCAAAGGTAACGCTGTCGGGTCTTAGTTCAAAATAGTTTTTAGGGTTGGATTTTCCAGCTGATAGTCCGCCAATGGCAAATCCTCCCTTCCCGGCTTTATTTCTTGAAGAGTCATCGAAATTAAACTGAATTAATTCGGGTTTCAGTGAGAGATATTTCTCTCCTGCTGTTTTCCCAGCTGATAACCCTCCAATGGCGAAACCTCCTTTTGCGGCTTTTGTTTCATCGGTATCTATGTAGAAACGAATGCTGTCGGCATTTAGTGTAAAGAATTCTGTGTTGGTTTCTTTCCCGGATGATAATCCTCCTATTGCGAAACCTCCTTTTGCAGCACGTTTGGTTGCATCTATGTCGAAATTGAAGCTAACCAAGGTGGGGTCGAGTGAGAAGTACGGTTTTACAACATTTTTCCCAGCACTTAATCCGCCAATGGCGAAACCTCCTTTTGCAGCTTTAGCGCTGTCAACATTAAAATGAATAAATGAGCTATCGGGAGTAACTTTGAAATATTCTATTCCGTTATTTTTCGTGGAACTAAGTCCTCCTATTGCGAAACCTCCTTTTGCGGCATAAGAGGGATCATCGTTAATCATGATTTTAACTTCGTTTTCGTAAACGGCAAAGACGGTGTCGCCCTGGACATTTCTAACAGCAAAAATTGCTGTATTTCTGTTTTTAGTTTGTGAAGCGTTAATTATTACTCCTGAGTTATCAGCTATAAGGGTAGAGTTAGCTACCCATTTTTCGCCCGTATGGGCAAGAGTTTGTCCCTCGGTACCAGGTTCACTTTCAAGACTGTTGCCAGAATAGAGAGCGTACGGGACTGAAAGTATTTGAGATGAACCCATTGCTATAAAAGAGCCACTATTGTTGATATCAACGTCAATTTGAATAAACAGTAGACCTTTTGCCCAACGGATTTGGTTAAAGTTACCCTGTTTAATATTCCCGAAGCCAACCGAGAGTGAAACAATACCCTGTTGGTTAGTGGTGTCTTGATGGTCTTCAGAATAAACTGGGGTACCTGTTACAGAGCCTTCCAGAATAGTAACACGCACAGTTACCGGAGTGTTCGCCAAAACCTCATTGTTTGAGTTTCGTATAGAAGCTTGATACGAGAATCCTTGTGGAGGTTGGGCATTTACCAGTGTGGTAAATGTTAACATAATTATTGAGTAGATTTGAAGTTTTTTCATGGATATGTTTCTTAATTTGTTTGACATTTTGTTGTGATTTGGTCTTACTATGTTGTAATAAATTGTAAGGATCTTCAATTTGATATGGATTTTATATGATTCCCTAGCTTTGTAACTATTTAGTTGAGAAATTTATCGTGTTGCTGTATAGTGTGTCATTCTGATATATTATTGCAGCTCTATAATAATATGCTTTACCTTGGATTAAACCTGTGATTTCGGAGGTGAATTCGCTGTCAGCATCATAGACTTGTCCATTTTCTAACGTGCATTCAGGTGTTTCAGAAACAATGAATTTTCTACTAATCTCGGTCATGTTGCCTTCTTCGACTATTTGAACTTCCAGCCTTACTGAAGTAGTAGAGAGTGCAACAGGTTGTTTTAAAACAATGTTGGCATGATACTGTTTTCCTTCTTGTGGTTTCATGCAGCGAACATTTAATGATGTTTGATTGTGTATATGTTCCATTACAATGCTGTCGTTATTGCTACTTAACTTGTAACAGTATCCGTTAAATGGGTCGTAAATATCTTTACTCCAAAATAAAGCTAATTCGTTTATGCTATTATAATTTCCACTTGTAAAAACTCCTGCAGGGTATGCGTTAAATTCTGTTGAACCGTCGCCGGAATGGATGTTCCATTGCGTGTCGCCTTGAGCGGTACTTTTTAGTTTTTCCCCTGCATTGTTGATACCACCAAGATAAGAGATAAGTTCATTCCAGTCGTCATTACGTGGCATTTGCCAGCCTTGTGGACATACTCCGAGTGGATTGGTAACAACTATATTTTGATAGTAGTTGCCGTATTCAAGTTGATAGGTAGGGTCAGATGCAGGCACCCAGAATGAATATGCTCCAGACAGGGATATGCTATCGTAATTGTTATAAGTTTCAACTTTTAAATTCTCGGCCATCCACTCTTGGTTGCCTATTTTTACAACAGGATATTTGTAACCACTATTGTCGAATACAGAAGGTGCGGTTTCTAGGTCAGTATAGACATACCAAAGACTTGAATAAGCTGTACCTCGCTCATTAGTAGCGTAAGCTTTAACATAGTACGATGTAGAACTATTCAAATCTGTAGTAATACCACGGACTAAACCAGTTTCTAACGGTTGTTCAGTTTTTTTGAAATATTTATTAATATTAACATCTGGCAATGTATCAATGATGTATCCCATAACACCATAGATAGAATTTCCTGTATTTGCTACTGTAAATTCAAAGTATATAGAGTTGTGCGTTGTTTTTGCTTCTGTTGTTGGGTCTATGGAAGCTTTGTGTATTACGTTTTTAACACATCGTATAGAACGGTATTTCCCTTCTGTTTCAATAGGCTCCTCAGCTATATACAACTGGGTATCGTAACCTAAATTGTAATAGAAAGTATAATAATCACTACTATGCTCAGTCCAGAAATTGGCACTCTGTCCATATTCTTGGTAGCCATCCGTTGACGAGTAATATCCAGCAGGAAGTGCTGTAAATCCAGTACTATTTTGGTTATAACTACCATTTACCCACGCTGTTGAACTGTCCCTTAAATCATAACCGGAGTAGTTTGCATTCATATCAAGATCAGTCCACTCTTCAGTCCCCGCTACTCTCCAACCTGTTGGACAAATATTTTTGTGTGGTTGTTGTGTTTGATGACTAACAGTTGTGTATTTAGAGTATAAGCGTCCAAATCGTTCTAATGAATCTTGGATGAAGGGTTCCACAACATCTGTGGTGTCTATATCAGTGCCGTCAGAATATTTTAGGGTGCGTAAATTACTTGTCATCCAATTATATCGCCCAATATACTTGGTTTCATATACGTTGCCGGATGCATCAGTGACTGTACCATATTGTTGTGCGGTTGTAAATGGCCGAGCATCACTATAATAAGTGCCGCCTGTACAATATATATATGATTTTGCATAGTAATTAGTGTTTTCTATCAAACTATCAATAAAATAACTTACTGGTTCAAATGGAAAAGAATAGTTTGTTTCTTTTCCCAGATAGTTAGTTAAATCAATAGTTTCATTATCGCCCCATATAAATCCTACCTCAACAGCTGAACCCATTATTTCTGGATAGTTGTAAAAACTTCCTTCAACTAATGCTCCATTGCTAGTTACATCGTAAATATAGGATAACTTTGCCGGATATGGTCCGGTTTCGAAATAGTCGGAATGTGCACTATAATTACCGTAAATAGTGTCTTGCCCTGAGATTATGTATGTTTTTATATAATACATGGTATCTTTGTCCAAATCTGTAATATTTAAATTATAAAAACCCGATGCGTTTTCATCATAATCTTGTTCACTTCTGCCTTCGGCATTTGCATAATTAAAGTCAATATTTTTATTCCAAAAACATCCAACTTTTTCGTAACTTGGAGCATACTGATTAACTTGAATACCGGCAACTACCTCATTATAAAATCTTTCGTTAATATATAAGAACTCTACAGGCGCAGGCATAGGTTGTGTTCTATTTGAAACTTGCTCACTATAGCAGGTTCTACTGTAACCGGGATAGCTTGGATCTCGTACTATTGCGTATGCACGAATAAAATATGTAGTGTCAAATAATAAGTTGTAAAAATAGCTTTCAATGTTGCCGAATGCATAGCTAGGCATGGTATCATGAAAACTGTTAACGTTTAATATTGGGTTTTCTTGTAATCCGATTACCATACCTGACCTTATTAATTCTAAGCTTCCACTACCCAAAACGTTAGATTCTAAATAAATATGATTTGTTCCTGCCTCAATAATTGATGGTGTGGCTATTACAGGACAATCAATGAAAATCGAAAGTGTTGTGAACGTTAGCTCTTCGCCGTAGGAAGTTCCGGCGCCATTGGTGGCAAAAGCTTTTACGTAATAGGTTTTGTTAGGTTCAAGATCTTGTAATTGACACCAATATTGTGTAAATAGTACCTCTGGCATAATACATTGCCCTGCAAATCTTTCAACAGTAGGATTGGCTGTAGTGTCCCAAACAAAACCAAAAGAATATATTTCTCCATCACCATCGTCAATTAGTGTTCCGATAGCAATTGCAGTAGAGTGCGTAATTTCTGTAATAAGATTGGTAGTTAGGTTAGGCTTAAAAACAAACCCGCCTTCGATGTTTATATCACCTCCAACAGTGATACCTCCAGTGGAAGTAACATTTGTGTTAATAATAACGCTTATTGGGTTTAGATTAAAGAAGCTGGTAAACTGTTCGCCGTTGTTTAAGTATCCTCCGATTGAAAAGCCTCCTATATCACCCTTGCTGTTTTCGGTTAAGGAGAATTTTGCCTCGTTTTGTGAAATGTTCAAATAATCTGTCGTTGATTTTCCTGAGCTTAAGCCTCCAATTGCAAATCCTCCCTTTTCTGCTTTTAGCGTGTCTTTATTGAATAAAATTTGTGTTCCAATTGGGGAAAGGGTAAAATAATTATTGTTGGTAATTTTTCCTGAGCTTAAGCCTCCAATTGCAAATCCTCCCTTTTCTGCTTTGTTATGGTCGGAATCTATAAAAAGATTGGTTGAATCCTGGTTAATTGCAAACAAATTTATGATTGATTTTCCGGAGCTTAATCCTCCAATAGCAAATCCTCCTTTTTCTGCTTTGCCTGCTCCTTGCATTTCGAAATTAAACAAAGAGATTGCTGGATTAAGTACAAAATAGGGGGTAGCAACAGATTTTCCAGCACTTAATCCTCCAATAGCAAATCCTCCTTTTCCTGCTTTGCCGTTTTGCGTATTAAATTGTATTCGAGTGCTATCGGGCGCAATTATTAAATACTTGTTGTTTGTGTTTCTTCCTTGAACGGTAAAAGTTCCATTTTCCACACCATCATTGGCAAGTTTAATTTCGACTCCACTGGAGTTTACTGTAAAAATAGTTTCTCCTGCCTGGTTTTTAATTTGGAAGATAGGGTCGTTTGGATTTTCCGATTGCAGAGCATCAACTGTAACACCTGTAGAGTTAACATGTAATTTGTTGTAGGCTGTCCATTTGTTTCCGTCGTGTGAAATTATCTCACCTTGTTGTCCGGGTAGTTGGTCGAGATTTCCTCCTGATTTTAAAGCATAAGGAACTGATAGAATTTGTGATGTTCCTATTAATGTGTATGTTCCGCTGTTTTGATAATCGACTTCTATCTTTAGGAATGAGGTTCCTGATTTCCAATCTATTTCGTTAAAATTACCTGTTTCGGGAGTGCCGTTTCCAATTGTGATTGAGATAATCCCAAAAGGATTAGAAACAACAGAATGTGTTTCCGAGTAAATAGGTGTGTTTGTAGCTTGCTCCAACACTATTGAAGCCTTAATTACTGTAGGCTGATTTGACAGTACCGCTCCTGACGGTGTTCGTATTACAGCTTGGTAAGGAATCTTTAAAGGTGGATTGGCATAGGACAGTATGATGTTAAAAACAGTTAATCCTAACGACAACAGTATAAGTCTCTTTTTCATACTCTTACAATTTTTATTTTGGGGTTGCAGACAGAATATTACAAATATAATATGAAAAAAATTAAATTGTTTTTAAAACAGTGATATTTTGATTTTATTAACAAAGATATGTGTGGATTTATATATAACCGGGTTAAAAAATCACTTGAAAAAACTTAGTGACCGTTTTCGGTGGCTGAGTGCGTAGCAATCGAAGCTTCCGAAAATCAATTACGGTCACTGAGTTCATCGAAGTGACCGTAGAATTTACCCCCTAATAATTTCCACTCTGCCGTTTTTATACAACTTCAATATTTTCGAGGATTTTCCACGTTTTTGTGTACGTCCGTTTTCTACTACGTAGTCAACCGAACTTAATATTTCCGGGCTTATCTCTGAGAATATAGTGGGAGAGGGGTGTCCGCTTTTGTTTGCAGATGTTGAGACTATTGGTCTGTTTAGCTTGCGGATAAGTGGAGTGCAAAAGTTGTGATTTACGATTCTTATTCCTATTGAGCCGTCTGGTGCGGGCAGGTTTGAAGCTATCTCTACAGCTTCCTCCAAAATAATTGTAAGAGGTTCGGTAGCGTATTCAAAAAGTTGCACGGCAACATTGGGCATATTGTCAATGTAGCGTCTTGCCATATCGATACTGTCAACCAATATCAACATGCTTTTGGTGGTGTCGCGTCCTTTAATGGAGAAAAGTTTCTCTACAGCTTTGCTGTTGGTGGCATCGCAACCAATTCCCCATATGGTGTCGGTTGGATAGCAAATTGTTCCGCCCTTTTTTAGTAGTTCGCAGACTTTTTCAATTTCTTGCTTGATGTTTATATTGTTCACTTATTGTATAATTTCGGATTTTTAATTTCAATCGTGTTTGTGTCGCCCTACGGGGGAGAGTTAGTAGAGACGCCATAGTATGACGTCTCTACAGTACTAACTATATAGCTACGTCGTGATTTCTTAATGCTTGGTTTAACGAGGTTTTTTTATCAGTCGATTCGGTTCGTTTGCCGATAATTAGTGCACAGGGTACCTGATATTTTCCTGCGGGGAACTGCTTTTCTCTTGTCCCCGGGATTACTACCGAATATGGTGGCACATATCCCCGATATTCAACTGGTTCGCTACCGCTAACATCAATAATGAGTGTAGATTGTGTTATAACAACGTTCGCTCCCAAAACAGCATCGTTTCCAATATGTGCACCCTCAACGACAATACATCGGCTACCTAAGAAACAGTTGTCCTCTATAATTACAGGCGATGCTTGTACAGGCTCTAACACTCCGCCAATGCCTACACCACCGCTTAAATGGACGTTCTTGCCAATCTGGGCGCAACTTCCAACAGTTGCCCATGTATCAACCATGGTTCCGCTATCGACATAAGCCCCGATATTGACATACGAGGGCATCATTATTACATCTTTTGCCAAATATGAGCCGTATCGAGCAATTGCGTGTGGCACCACTCTAACGCCAAGGTCTGAAAACCCCTTTTTTAGGGGAATTTTATCATGAAATTCGAACGGTCCAAACTCAATTGTTTCCATTTGTTTAATGGGAAAATACATAAGTACTGCCATCTTTACCCATTGGTTTACTTTCCAACCATCGGATGTTTTCTCGGATACCCTTATCTCGCCTTTGTCTAAGAGTTTTATAGTCGATTCAATTGCGTTAATAACTTCTTTTTGCTTTAGCATCGAACGGTCGTTCCATGCTTGTGTGATAATAGTTTCGAAACTCATTTATATAAAATTCAGTTGGGTTTAAGATTTATCTTTTACTTTTCAGATATTCGTCAATTGCTTTTGCGGTTGTTTTACCTGCACCCATTGCGAGAATAACCGTAGCCGCTCCTGTAACAACATCGCCACCTGCAAATACTCCCTCTAAGCTTGTTTGTCCGTTTTCGTCGGCAATTATACGAAATCTTTTATCAACTTCTAATCCTTTGGTTGTTGAGGCAAGAAGTGGGTTGGGGGAGGTTCCTAACGACATTATAACTGTATCGCACTCTAAATCAAACTCTGAGCCTTTTATCTCTATCGGTCGGCGACGTCCCGACTCGTCTGGTTCGCCAAGCTCCATTCTTATGCAACGCATTGCTCTGACCCAGCCGCGTTCATCTCCGAGTATTTCGGTTGGATTGGTTAGTAAAAAGAACTTAATACCCTCTTCTTTAGCGTGTTCAATCTCTTCGCGGCGGGCGGGTAGCTCCTGATCGCTACGACGATAAACTATATATACTTCAGAGCCAAGTCTGATAGCTGTTCGTGCAGCATCCATAGCAACATTGCCTCCGCCCACTACAGCAACCTTTTCTCCTACGCGAATAGGAGTTTGGTAATTTTTATGAAATGCTTTCATAAGGTTGTTTCTGGTTAGAAACTCGTTGGCTGAGAGCACTCCGTTAAGATTTTCTCCCGGGATATTCATAAAGTTTGGCAATCCTGCGCCAGAGCCAATAAAAATTGCATCGTAGCCCTCCTGATTTCTCAACTGGTCGATAGTTACTGCCTTTCCTACAATGGTATTGGTTTCAATCTCGACACCTAACTGTTTTAATGCGTCTATTTCAGGTTTTACAACTGTATCTTTGGGTAGTCTGAATTCGGGGATACCGTATTCCAAAACTCCTCCTGCTTTGTGAAAACCTTCGAAAATCTTCACTTTGTAGCCCATTTGTGCAAGCTCGGCGGCACACGTTAAGCCTGCGGGACCTGATCCAACAATCGCGACTTTCTGTTTTTTCTGTTCGGTTGGAATATTTTTTGGAATAGCGTTGTTTTCGCGTGCCCAGTCGCCTATAAATCTCTCTAATCGCCCAATAGCAACGGGTTCGCCTTTAATGCCCAATACACAAACCTCTTCGCATTGTGTTTCTTGTGGACAGACACGTCCGCATACCGATGGAAGCATTGTGCTTGCGTAGAGAACCTCGGCGGCTTTTTTAAAATCACGCGTTTTAATATGTTTAATAAATCCCGGAATATTAATACTAACAGGGCATTGCGTAATACATCGCGGATTTTTACACTCAATACAGCGTGATGCTTCGGCAACGGCTTCCTCTTCGTTATATCCAAAAGTAACCTCAGCAAAATTTTTGCGTCTCTCTGCCGGATTTTGTTCGCGCATGGCAACTCTGCGCTTTTGTATGATTTCGGTATCGTGATGTACACTTCCTGATACAAAAGCCTCATTACCTCGTTTATATGTATTTGCTCGCTCCTCTGTTCTATACATCGTTTGACGGCGCATTGCCTCGTCGAAATTGACAAGGTGTGCGTTAAATTCAGGACCATCGAAACATGCAAATTTGGTTTTGTTATCAACCGAAACCCTGCATGCTCCGCACATTCCGGCACCGCAAACCATTAACGTATTTAAAGAGACAATGGTTGGGATATTTAGTTGCTTAGTATATTCCGAAACTGATTTCATCATAATCATAGGACCTATTGCAACTATTTTATCGTATTTGTTGCCTCTGTTCACAATCAAATCTTCAATCAGGGCTGTGGCATTACCTTTAAATCCTTTAGTTCCGTCGTCTGTTGCGATGTACAGGTTTTTTGAAATTGGCTTGAATTCCTGTTCCATAATGACCATCTCGGCATTGCGGGCAGCGAGAATAACATCAACCTGAACATTGTGTTCGTGCAACCATTTCACTTGTGGATAAACGGGTGCAGCCCCAACGCCACCGCCTACAAAAAGCATCTTTTTATCTTTGTAGTGTTCAATTGGTTCGTTAACAAAATCGGCTGGACGTCCGAGAGGACCTGCAAAATCTGAAAAAGCTTCGCCGACTTTCAGGTCAGCCATGGTTTGGGTAGAAATTCCAACGATTTGAAAAACAATTGTTATTGTTCCTTTTTGCGAATTGTAATCGCATATGGTTAATGGGATACGTTCGCCATATTTATTGGTCATTGCCATTAAAAACTGTCCGGGTTTGGCTGATGATGCCATACGAGGTGCGTGCACGTCCATTCTTAAAATATTGGGCGCTAATTGCTGTTTGCTAAGTATTGTAAACATAGGGAAGTTAAAATGGGTTTTCTTTTTTATTAGATTAGATACGAGTTACAGCCTATTTTTGGAGTGTCGTTTTATATCCTTTATCTTTAATTGTAAAGAGGTTTTTCCTTTGTATTCGTTCTCTTCGATTGTAAAACAGATATCTACAGGATGTTTGTTTGCAATGGTGTGCCAGTGTTGTGATTGATTAAATGCAATTGCAGGGAATTGCATTTGCTGATTATCTCTGTCGTTTACAATCAAACGTAAATGTGCGCCTGTCTTTCCAACGCATTGACCAGTAGCAGAGACATTTTTTGCAACAAAAACCGGTGCCATATTGCCGGGACCAAAAGGTTTAAATCTTTTTAACTGCTCCCAAAGTCGGGGAACAATTTGCGAAATCTGCAGATATGAGTCGCAATGGACTTTTTGAACTATATGTTCGGGTAAAATTGTATTGGCAACAACCTTTTCGAATTGCTCTATAAACTGCGGCAAATTCTCCTCGAGCATCGATAATCCTGCTGCGTACATATGTCCGCCGTAATTTTCCAACAGGTCTGAACAATCGGTAATAGCTTCGTAAATATTAAATCCCGTTACCGAGCGGGCAGAGCCGGTTATCAAACCGTTACTTCGTGTGAATATAATAGTTGGCTTATGAAACTGCTCAACCAATCTCGAAGCAACAATTCCAATTACCCCTTTGTGCCAATGTGGGTTAAACAGCACTATTGAACGGCGTTTTGTTTTCCATGGCGACAGACTAAACTGGTCGATGGCTTCGAGTGTAATCTCTCGGTCAATCTCTTTTCGGGTCTGATTGTCGGCATCAATTCGTTTGCTAATCTCTCTGGCAGTGTCTAAATTCTCACATACAAGAAGATCTACGGACATCTGCCCGGAGTCAATTCTTCCTGTTGCATTGATTCTTGGTCCGATTTTAAAGACTATATCAGAAATATCTATTTTGCCAGATGGTATTTCGGCAACCTCTGTAATAGCCCGGAAGCCAATAGCAGGGTCGGTATTAAGTTTCTCTAATCCGTAATAGGCTAATATGCGGTTTTCGCCGGTAATGGGAACAATATCGCTTGCGATACTAACTGCCACAAAATCGAGATATTTAAATACATGTTTCTCCTCAATGCCCACTGTTGCTGCATAGGCTTGCATAAGTTTAAAGCCAACTCCACAGCCCGACAGCTCTTTGTATGGATAGTTGCAGTCACTCCTTTTTGGGTCTAAAACGGCTACTGCTTTGGGTATCTCATCGCCCGGGTTATGGTGATCGCAAATAATAAAATCAACACCTTTCTCGGTGGCATATCTCATTTTTTCAACAGCCTTAATTCCGCAGTCTAAAGCAACAACTAACTTAACCCCGGATTCAGAAGCATGGTCGATACCTTTTATCGAGATACCGTATCCCTCGCTGTATCGGTCGGGGATATAGTAGGAGATGTTTTTATACCAATTTTTGAAAAAACTGTAAACCATTGCTACTGATGATGTTCCGTCAACGTCGTAGTCTCCGTATATCAGTATCTTTTCGTTATTTTTAATTGCGTAAATAATTCTTTCGACCGCTCTGTCCATATCTGTCATAAGAAAAGGGTCGTGAAGATTAGCTATATCGGGGCAAAAAAACTCTCTTGCCAAATCAAACGAGTCAATTCCCCGGTTGATTAATATATTTGCCAAAACCTCTTCGAGGTTTGTTTGAGCCGATAGTGATTTTACAAGTTCCGGATCTGCTGACGAATCTATTTCCCAAATTTTCTCTTCCATTTTTCTTTCGATTTATGCAGATTCTTTTGATTTTAACGTAATTACAATTTGGTATTACGTTACAGGCTCAATGTTTTTAAACTATCCGAAAAGCCTAAGTTTTTTAACTTGTAAAGTTAACTAAAAATGTGGGAATAAAAAAACTGTTTTCGCGCCCATTTTATTTAAAATGGTTCAAAATAGTGTTTATAAGCATTTTAGAAATATGTGGAAATTTTTGTTTTAGAGTGTTTTTTGAATACTAAGGTTTTTGGAGTGTCAAACTGTCGAGTTACAACTTCATTTGGTGTAAATTGTTCCACTCTAATATGCACTGTGCTGGCAATTAACTATACTGCGTGTTTGCAACTGTGCTTACGACTGTGAGGTGGCATATTTTTATAACGACATCTTTACTCCATTTCTTTTTAACCAATCTTTTTGTTCTATAAAATCAGGCATTTTTTTATCCAGTTCGTTCCAAAAGTCTGCTGAATGGTTTGGATATTTCAGATGAACCATTTCGTGCATGATAATATAATCCAAAACTTTAACGGGTGCCATAACACATTTCCAATGAAAGTTTAACCCGTTTTTTGGTGTGCAGGATGCCCAACGATTTTGTAAATCCAATACTTTGACAGATGTTGGTTTTATTGAAAATTTATCTTTATGAACTTTTATTCTCTCTTTAATTTTTAATAATGCTTTTTCTTTATAAAAGTCTTTGAAAACCTTTTCAGCTTTTGATAAATAGTTTTTATCCAACAAAAAGAAACCACCTTTTATTTTTAAAGGTACATCCTGGTTGTCTGTAAGTTTTAAACGGTAATTTCTACCCAAATAAAGAAATGACTGGCCATTAATATATTCACGTTTTACTTTTCCCTGATTAAGTTCTTTCCATTTTGCAAGCTTAGTGAAAATGAGATATTCTTTTGCTTTCACCGCTGTTTCAATTGTTTCATCAGAAGCATAAATAGGTGCAAGCACCCTTACTGAACCATCACGCTCAATAAAAATACTAACCGTCTTTCTTCTTTCGGTTTTCTCAATTGCAATATCTAAGTTTTCTAACCTCATCTTAAATCCGACTCCCTGTTTTTTGCTAATTTCATCAACTCTGTAGCCATTTCACTTGCTTTTGCTGAAAGATCTGGAACACCTGAATATCTGACTTCATCTTCAATCATACCCTCAATTCGCTTTCTTTCTGCAGCTTTGTCCCAAAAATTATTTATCGCTGCGGTCTCTTTGAGTATTACAATCAACGTGTGCATCAATTCTTTTGTTTGGTTGATTTGCTCATCCGACGGTTCGGACATATTTGCTTTCAGCAAATCAAAGAAAGGTGCTTCTACAATAGATATTCCTTCTGTCTCCTCTTTACGTCCTTCTGCCATTTCATCGCGTAAACTACTAAGTTCTCTTACAATATCTTCCCAATTTTCTTTGTAGGAATTTAAAATCATTTCCAGACGATCTTTGAAACGACTATAAAGTGTTGGGTCTTTTTCCAAGTTTACTTTAATATGCCAGCGAATGGCATGTTCCATTTCCGATGCTTTTGATTTAGGTGTTTTGTTCAGATAATCAACTTTAGTCTTAAATTCATCGGAAAGTATTGATACTTGCTGAACTTTTGTATCAATTCCTAATGAAAGTAAATGTTTGTCAATTAGTTGACGGACTTTTTGCGAAGCCCATTTTAAATCCATTGTTTCATCTCTGTAGCGGTCTTTAATTCTCCAAAGCAGATAACCTAAACGTTTTGCCCTTACCCAATAATCGCCTCCGACTTGAGTATTAAAAAGCAAATCCAAGCTGTCAAAAAAGCTCTTTGAGTAAGTTAACAACTCTGCTCTGAATTTTACGTTTTTCGCTTTTTCTATACAGCTTTCGGCAAACTCAAACTCAGCATCGTCATCGGTAAAGTTTTGATTCAAAAAGTCATCAATTGAATTAAGCTCACTTTCTTTAAATAGGTTTACAAGCCGATTGTAACGCGCTTCCAAAACAGGTATCTCCTTATTGATATCCCGAAAAACAGTTAGAAAATTGCTAAGCTTGTCTTTGTCTTTATCTGTATAAATTGCCAACGCCTCTGCCAGGTGCTTTGTTACGCCGTAATAGTCAACAATCAATCCAAAACTCTTTCCTTTTTTCCTGCGGTTAACTCTAGCAATTGCCTGAAACAAATCATGTTCACGCATTCCTTTATCGAGATACATCACCTGCTCAATGGGAGCATCGAAACCTGTAATCAGTCGGTCGCAAACACAAATTATACCAATGCCGGACTCAGGTTTTTCATAATCGAAATCTTTCTTAAAGCTATTTACTGCATCGGTATCTATTGCTTCCCGACGGGCTTTGCTGACGTATCCCGGCTCATTATTGCCCATGCTTGAAACGACTGCCTGAACTTTTAAAAACCCCAACTGCTTAATTCTTTCGTCATCTCTTTCTTCCTCAGGAAAAGCTTCCAACTCTTCAATTTTGTTTTTTATGGCTATCTCCAACTCATATTTGTAGCGAACAGCAGCAACAATACTCGATGCTACTACTTGTGCTTTAAATCCATTTACAAGTATATCGGTATAGTAGTGTTCAATAATATCTTTAGAAATCTCTGCTATTCGATCTTTACTCTCGAGATAGGCAATAAAAGAGCCGTAACGCCTTTGAATTTCTTCTCTTTCCTCTTGAGTTCTTTGTTTGAACATATCCTCAAACTCAGCATCAAACAGCTCTTTGTCGTCTATCTTGTCTTTTGAAAC
>JAAYQU010000042.1 GCA_012519055.1 Bacteroidales bacterium
AAGTGTCAACAGCATTCAAATTCAACGTGGTGTTGGAACATCGTCGAATGGGGCTGCTGCTTTCGGTGCCTCAGTAAATATGCAGACTAACAGTCTGAGCCACAAAGCATTTGCTGAAATAAATAACATTTTTGGAGCATTCAACACACGTAAACATACGCTTAAAGCCGGTACGGGACTTCTTGACAACAATTTTGCTTTCGATATCAGAGTTTCGCAAATATCGTCTGATGGATTTATTGACCGAGCTACTGCCGATATGAAAAGCCTTTTCGCAAGTGGCGGATATTACTCTGACAAACACATTGTTAAGGCAAACATAACTTCAGGGAAACAGATAACGTATCAGGCATGGAACGGCGTTCCAAAAGTCAAATTAGAGAACGATACTGCTGGAATGCAACAGTTTGCCGAAGATTCAGGATTTTCGCCCGAAGAGACAGAAAACCTATTTACAAGTAACAGCAGAACATATAATCAGTATATGTATGAAAATCAGGTTGATGACTATAAACAAGATCACTATCAGCTATTTTACACCTACAAACATAATCAGAACCTGACAGCCAACGTAGCTTTGCATTATACACAAGGATTTGGCTTTTACGAATCGTACCGATACAACAAAAAACTGTCAAGTTTTGCGCTCCCAAATATGCAAATAGGCGACACTACGATAAAACGAACAGATTTTATAAACCGTAAATACCTCGATAACGACTTTTACGGAGCCACCGCCTCAGCAAAATATCAAACAGATAAAACTGATATTACATTGGGTGGAGGGCTAAATCAATACTTGGGCAGACATTTCGGAGAGATTTTATGGACAAAACATAATGATGGTTCATTTAAGCCTAATCACGAGTATTATCGCAACGCTGCAACAAAAAACGATGCAAATATTTACCTGAAGTCGTCAATAAAACTGGGCGAAATGATTGACTTATACGGCGATTTACAACTACGCGGTATCAATTACGTTCTCAGTGGCTTCAACGACGATAATATTGATATTAGCCAAAAGCACAATTTTCTATTTTTTAATCCGAAGGCAGGTGTTTTTATTCACAAGGACAGATTATCGGGTTTTTTCTCGGTAGCCCAGGCACATCGGGAACCTACCCGAAGCAATTTTACCGATGCTGATACAATTAAAGGTACGCCTACATTTGAAAGACTTTTAGATTTTGAAGCAGGTTTCAGCTATAAGTCTGAGATTATTATAGCTCAGGTAAACTTTTTTCATATGCAATACAAAGATCAGTTAGTTTTAACGGGAAACGTTAATGCAACAGGGCGTGCAATTATGGAGAATGTTGAAAAAAGCTATCGACATGGCGTTGAGCTCTCATTGTCGGTTAAACAACACAAAATTATTGATTGGACTCTGTTTGCAACATTTAGCCGCAATAAAATCGACCAATTCATAGCCTATTTTGACGATTGGGACACTTATGCACAACGCTCTGACACTCTGAAAAATGTAGATATTTCCTTTTCTCCAAATACTCTCCTTGGTTCAATATTGACAGTTAAACCTATTAAAAACCTTGATATTACGCTTACTGACAATTTTATTGGAAAACAGTATATAGATAATACTGCAAGTGCAGATCGTCAGTTAAAACAGTATTGGGTTACTAATTTGAGAATTAGCTACTTACTGAACACAAGAGTGTTTGATGTTTCATTTTTTACGCAAATTAACAATTTATATAATGTCGATTATATAACTAATGCCTGGGTATATTCTTATTACTATAACAACGAACTGCGGGCACTTGACGGCTACTTCCCACAGGCAAATCGACACTTTATGGTTGGCTTAAATCTTACTTTTTAATTAATTTTAGTAGATTTGATACAAAATCAACATAATTAAAAAGAAAATGAAGACTTATAGAAAAGAGTTGTGGTTTAATACCGATACGCGCCGGGCGTTTTTAAATATCACTCCTGAAATAAAGAAATGCCTTGCCGAAAGTGGCATAAAAGAGGGATTGCTATTGTGTAACGCAATGCACATAACATCGAGCGTATTTATAAATGACGATGAAAGTGGCTTACATCACGATTTTGAAAAATGGTTAGAGACTTTAGCTCCCGAAAAACCGTACAGCCAGTATAAGCACAATAGCTTTGAAGATAACGCCGACGCACATTTGAAGCGAACTGTCATGGGACGTGAAGTTGTAGTTGCTATAACAGATGGTCAATTAGATTTTGGTCCGTGGGAGCAGATATTCTACGGCGAGTTTGACGGTAAGCGAAAGAAAAGGGTGTTGGTTAAAATTATTGGGGAATAATGGGTTGAACACAGAAGTAACGGGTTTATACAGATTTTTGTTGAATAAGCATAGAGACGCCATATTATGACGTCTCTACAATACATTAACTTTCAGTTATTTAATTGTTAATTGAATTAAATGCCGTTCAGAAAGTCAATCGCATTTTGCAAAGCCGTTTTTGCAACGCTATCTTGTTCATTTTTAAGAGCTCCGCGCAAGTCGGGTAAATAGTATGTAAATTCTGAATTTGCTATATACTGAGCTGCACGTGCGCGCACTAATGGCGATTGGTCATAAACCAATCCTTGCACCCACCTTTTTGCATCCCACGAGATATTTTTTTCGAGCCAGTCAAGTGCCGCAATTTTCTCTTCGGGAGTACCGTAAAGAAAGGTTCTGAAATATTTTGACTCCTGTTTCAACATATCTACAGAGAACAGGATTTCATCTGTGTGTATATCAGGTCGTACTGCATTTTCTGAATATTCTACAAACTCTTTGTTAAGTGTCCAGCGTACCATTCGCGGAATTAGCCAACGCATACCCGGTGTGGCTTCTGGATGTGCAATGGTAGAAAAAACACGTCCTTTTCCAAGCTCATTTCCAATGAAAAATGGTTTATTGTTGGTCATATCCTTTGGTGCGTTTCCTTGTTCATGCACGTCGCTTTCCATTATTGCGAAGGTCTGATATGTCATAGTATCATTGTCGGCTTCGACGAAAACAGGTCCTTCGTAGTAATAGACAAAAGCAGTATCGAGATTTGCAATTTCTATAAAAATAGCTTTCCCTGCGTCTGTAAGGGTGAATTTTGCTAATCCGTGTCCGCGATTATCATGCTCAACATCAATGGCTTTTGCACCGTTAATTGCCATGCACGAATATTCGGGAGTATTAGAAAAAAGATAGGCTCCTGCACAAATCCCTACAGCACCACCACCTGAGCTGACAAAATCCCTTATTTTTGTCATATTTACATGACCAAGATTTAGATATTGTCTGCTACCGCCACCACCAGGCACAATAATAGCGTCTAACGTATCTAAACAACCGCTGGCAATATCAGCAGATGTGATAAAATAGGGAACCATCTCCTTGTCAATTTTAATAGCCTCCATTGTCTCCCATTTGCACGTTTCAGAACCTCCATGTCCGAAGAATATACCGACTTTGATTTTAACTTCTGATTCAACCTGTTGTTGCTGTCCTGCACATCCGACAAAAAATTGCAAAAATGTAATTAGCACGGCAACTGAACTTATTCTAAAAATTAATTTTCTCATAAGTAGTAATAATTTAGGTTAATTTTACGAATATCAAACAAATATTATCTATCTATTCATTTAAACAAAGATATATTTTTTAGGTGTAAAAAGATTGAAACTTAGGTAAATTCAATTAGCAAATGCAATTTAATAATTGTACAACACTGATATTTAATACCAATTGTAATTTTAAAATAGTCCAATCTTTTTAAAATTTTACAATTGTAAATACCGATGTTACAGACACATAGTTCAAAAGAGCGGTAGCGAAGTTTGAACTATAGTGTATGTCCAATCGGTATAACCATTAAGGAATTAAGGAATATTAAGTTTTGGGCTAAAGCCCATAAAACACACGCACGACCTAATCCACGATTTAAAAGTCATGGCTATTGTTTGATAATCAATCATTTAATTATTAATTGCTAATTGCTCAGAACTGCGCCTTTACTTTCAAAGTAAATAGCGAACGTGTATTACCGTCAATTCGGTCGTTTCCTGAACCTAACTCATCAACGTTACTCCAAATTGATTGCGACCATTTGGCATAAACTGCTATATCGCGGGTTATTTTCCAGGTAGCCACTAAATAGTATCGCGATCCTGTTGCATACAACGCTGGTACTGAAAAGGCATAGAGTACATCTTTTTCGTATGCGTAAATACGAGTGTCGTAGCTATCAGTATTGAAAATTGCGTAACGTGCCGAAAGGCGTAACTGCTCTTTCAAAAATCTGAATGTAAGCTCTTGGTACATCATCCAACCTGTTTGCTTGCCTTTGTAGTTATTGAAAAATGTGGCAGCCACACGTGTCTGACTCGATAAATATTTTGTAAAATCGATGTCTGATTGCAAATGGCAACGCGTTGTTGTTTCGGCGTTGAGCTGACGTGTGATTATGGTGTCTGACGTAACATCATAAGAGGTCTCTTTTAATCTAAAGCGTGCTGACAAACGTGCATTTCTGCTATACGACCAACGCATATCAACCATATAATCACTTCCGTAGGAAGGCGATGAGCGACGAAAACGCATCCAGGGATATTTGAAAATATCAACATACGCATTTACCTCCAGGGTTGAGAATGGATAAAAAATCATTCCTGCGTAAAGTCCTTCCTCGTTCGAACCATTATCAGAATCGCCAAAAGCGAGAGCCAAAGGAGAATAATATTGTGGCGAATAGTTACGATATAAAAGTGCAAGTTGCGATACATCGGATGTTTTAAAATGAACACCTTGGAGAAATGCAAATTTTTGATTTTTGTCAATTGCTGCCTCTCCCCACATCAACACTCCCCTATTTATGTATTGATAATCAACTGATAGATTGTAAAACAGATCGGTGTTGGGTTCAAATATATTGTATAAGACGTTTCTACGCATAACTGGGTGATTATATTTTACCACCACCGAGTTTAATCCCAGTTTTAATTTTTCTGTATCGTATTGGATATTCGCGCCTACAACACTTTGCTGTGCTGCCTTACGCCGTTTTAACTCACTTTCAGTGCGATGATAGCCTGATTCTGGTAGAGAAGTTATATAGGTTGTACCTGTAGCACTATCTGTTGATATGCTGGCATCTACATTGTTATGAGAGAGGAAAATAATTGAACTAATATTTTTATATCGCAGAGATGTTGCTGCTCCACGCATAAAGCCAAACTCAGTAGCACCCGAATATTTTCTAATGCGACTGTTGTTATGTTTTATGGAGACCGCTCGTGAATTTTTACCCGAAATAAAACCATACCCCGCAGTTAAACCGTTTGCTAAAGCCACCGTGTAATCCCCAACCGCTACTTCTCTCACAAATCTGTCTAAATTTATATAGGCATGTGCCGAATAGTAGTCAAACCCTTCTGTGCGTGGTGATTTGAAAAATGTTTCGCCGGGATCTTTCTTGGCAGTTATCCCCACCGAGAAATCGCGTTTTGATTTGATAATATATCGTAAGTATAATTTATCAGGAGTGCCTTGATATGCTGCAGGTTTATCAGATTTTGGAAAGTAGCCATCAGCTTTTTCGATATTACGCCTATATTCACTAATAACCTCATTTTTAGGATATCTGATTATTTGCTTTATTGTTTTTTTTGGCTCAGGAACATATACCGACACAAAGTAACTTAACGTGTTCAAATCCTCAGTTGTAAACTCTGGAAACATTGATAACTCCCATATAGTCTGAATATTACCGTGTTGTTTCCTGTACTTCTTAATTATTGCAATTTGATAGTCAGTAAGAAGGTAAACATCAGAAAGAGGCGACAGATCCTCATCATTGAGCGATATTGGCATCTCGCTAAGCATATACAACTCTTCCGACATGCGCTCTATTTCTTCTTCAGGGACTTCGTTTTCTGCCCATGTTTCAACCATCTGTCCAACAATAGTTTGCACAATATCATCTTGAGCAAAAACGTCCGATGATAAGACTATAATTAAAATAGAAAAAAGAGAAATTTTAAAAAAACGGTTCATGGGCTTAACTATCTATCTGGTTTAGAATTGTTTCCCTAAAGATATATGAGGTGTATATCCTAATACATTATGATATCCTAATGCCATATTGATGCTTAATACTTTTAGGTTCGCCCCCACACCGAAACAAATTGTCTTATTATCATGGTTATATCCTGTTCTAACATTCAAATATTGTGTAATACTCAAATCTAAACCTGTGCGGAATGATGTTTTTTGATTCAGGAACTGGACGATTTCAAAACTATATGCCAAAGCATCTACGGGATAATACGCAATACCTGCTCTAATGGCTGTGTGAGCAATTTCGTCGGTATCTTTAACAGGTTTTGATTGAGTTGGGTTAAAAACGTGCGCCCCAAAAATCAACCTTTTACCTATTTTATACGATAATCCAACCTCGCCAATAAAGTTATTGTAAGTTCCGTAAGGTGCAGGCATTCCAATACGTAACCAACTAATTTGTACTCCGAGACTTAGATTTTTTGTCAACTTGCGAGCATACGCAAGTCCCATGCGGTTTTCGTTATAATTAGTATATCCAAAGTATTGATACTGAATTGAGGAGACTCCTCCCAAAACCGGAAGAGCAGCAAAAAGTGAATGTGTACCAAGCTCCTTTATTGCGAATGATAAAGACGAATATACTTCAACGTATAGCGAATCAAAGTGTGTTAGCAACGCTTGATTTTGAAAATATCCAGCTTCAGGCACAGCAATCACAGATTGTCCAAGCCCTACTGCTCTAGCACCACCATATTTTATATTACTGCCAGCAAATACTGTGAAGTTTGTTGATGCTACAAAACCAAATAGAAGTATAAAAAAGAGAACTTGTCTGTTTTTAGCTAAAATTGTCTCTGTTGTGCTCATTAAATACATTTTTTTTGAGTTCTCAAACTTACAGAAAAAATGTTAAAACAAAAACATTAGTTGTGAACAAACGGTTAAGAAAAATTAGAAATTAGAAATCCAAACTTCAAGAGCCTGTCGAAAAATAAGCTTAGTGAACGTTTTCGGTGGCTAAGTGCACAGCAATCGAAGCCATCACAAAGGTGTCTATAAGAAATGGTCGCTTCTATAAACTCAGCAACCGTGGGCTTAACGCACCGCCGACTTTCTCATTGTACCTTGCAACTTCTAATTAACGCAAGGAAATCAATTTACCTTAAACTTGAACTTTATTTCTGACAACTGTTTGTTAGCTTCGACAATTTTCGATTTCAACGCAGATTTATATTCAGTAAAGCGTTTATACAGTTCGTTGTCGGTTACTGAAAGTATCTGAACAGCCAATAAAGCAGCATTTTGCGAAGCATCAATACCAACAGTAGCAACAGGAATTCCCGGAGGCATTTGGACTATCGCCAACAATGAATCCATGCCATCTAATGTCGCACTTATCGGAACTCCAATTACAGGAATCGGTGTCATAGCTGCAACAACACCTGGCAAATGTGCCGCCATGCCTGCTGCCGCAATTATCACTTTTATCCCACGGCCGTGGGCGTTTTTGGCAAACTTTTCAACCTCTTCGGGTGTGCGATGTGCTGAAAGAGCATTTATCTCAAAAGGAATTTCAAACTCATCCAAAGTTTTGGCAGCCTTTTCCATCACTTTCATATCGGAAACACTACCCATAATTATACTTACTTTTGGTTGCATCGAATATGTTTTTTATATTAAAATATTGTACTTTTGTGCAAAGATAGCCTCTTTTTATATTTTATAGGTTAAAAACCACACTTGTAAAATCAGTTTTTAAACTCAATTTGCTTTGAATATGATTAATGTTTTTGACAAAAAGTTTAGCCTTTACATATCGCAGGCAGACATTCTCAAACGTGTTGATGTTTTAGCCACACAAATCAGCAACGAATTATCAGGAAAAGATATTATCTTTTTAGGGATTCTGAACGGCAGTTTTATGTTTACTTCCGATTTAATGAAGAGAATAAACATGCCGTGTCAAATAACGTTTCTTAAATTGGCATCATATCAAGGAACCAGCACTAGTGGCAATGTAAAACGATTAATTGGTCTTAACGAAGATATTGCGGGAAAAACCGTTGTGGTTATTGAAGATATTGTTGATACAGGAACAACACTCGAACAAATCCGTAAACAGCTTATCGGGTACGAACCTGCCGAGGTTAAATATGCAACTCTTTTATACAAACCTCAAGCTTACAAAGGAAATATAAAACTCGATTATGTGGGATTTGAAATTCCCGATAAATTTGTTGTAGGCTATGGACTTGATTACAGCGGATTTGGGCGTAACTACCCCGATATTTACGCTGTTTCAGAATAGTAATAACTCTAAAAAAACATTATGTCGGATTCAAATTTTGTAGATTATATACGCATTTTCTGTAAATCAGGCAACGGAGGACGTGGTTCAACGCACCTACGTCGAGAGAAATTTGTGCCAAAAGGCGGTCCTGATGGAGGCGATGGAGGACGAGGCGGACATATAATTCTTCGTGGCAATAGAAACATGTGGACACTGCTGCACTTACGTTATAAAAAACATATCCGTGCCGGTCATGGCGAATCTGGAAGTAAACAACTAAGCACCGGAGCCGATGGCGAAGATGTTTATATTGAAGTTCCATTGGGCACGGTTGTTCGTAGCGAAGATACAGGAGAAATAATAGCCGAAATTACCGAACATGGAGAAGAGACAATTATGCTTCGTGGTGGCAGAGGAGGTTTGGGCAACAACCATTTTAAATCGCCAACCATGCGCACACCACGTTTTGCACAGCCTGGAGAACCCGGTATTGAGGGCTGGTTCACTTTAGAACTCAAAATATTGGCTGATATTGGTTTAGTTGGTTTCCCAAATGCTGGGAAAAGCACACTATTGTCTGTTATATCGGCTGCGAAACCCAAAATTGCCGACTACGAATTTACCACCCTTACGCCAAACTTGGGTATTGTTGAGTATCGTGACGACTTGTCATTTGTAATGGCTGATATTCCCGGAATTATTGAGGGAGCCAGCGAAGGGAAAGGTTTAGGACTACGTTTTTTAAGGCATATTGAACGCAACTCAGCCTTACTGTTCGTTATCCCTGCCGACAATGCTGATATCAAAAATGAATACAATATTTTACTAAACGAGTTAAAGCAATACAATCCAGAACTGTTGGATAAAAACAGAATGCTAGCCATAACAAAAACCGATTTAATTGATGATGAGCTGAAAAGAGAGATGGAAAAAGATTTGCCAGATATACCCCATGTATTTATTTCATCGGTTACAAATCAAAATCTGACTGAACTGAAAGATATGATTTGGGAAAATTTACACCAAAAGGCTGATTAAGAGATGATTGTTCAAGCAGACGAAAAACTTTTTCTGTTTCTCAACGGTTTACACTGCGAAGTCCTAGATTTTCTGATGTGGCATATCAGCGGAAAGTATATTTGGATAGTATTATATGCTATTTTATTATACGCAATTATAAAAAAATACAAACTACAAGGGCTATTTTTTGTTTTGGGCATTGTCCTAACTATTATTGCAACCGATCAAATAAGTGTCTTGATTAAAAACAGTGTCGAACGGTTTAGACCAACTCACAATCCCGATTTTGGACATTTAGTACACGTAGTACGCAATTATCGCGGTGGAGACTACGGATTTATCTCATCTCACGCCGCCAACTGCTTTGGTTTGGCAACTTTTATTGCCCTTATTTTTCAAAAACGCTGGATAACAGTATCAATGCTTTTTTGGGCAGCATTAGTCTCCTACAGTCGCATATATCTGGGGGTGCATTATCCCGGTGATGTTATCTGTGGTGGGATTTTAGGGGTTATTGTAGCTTACTTAATGTTTTTAGGAACACGATATTTATTAAGACTTAAAAAGAGTGATTAATCAATTACAAATCGTGTCTCAATATTTAATTTTGTAAACACAACAACAATTCACATTTTGTAATTTACAAAATGTAATTTACAAAATGTGAATTAAAAAATATAGATCATCTTGCCTATCCAACCAACACTTAAACTCAGCTACTTTTCGACAAACTATAGTGATTCTTACTAATATCTAGTATATCAACACCTTTAACGCAATACCATTCGTTGTTTTAACAAAATAAATTCCATTTGAAAAATTCGCAACATCAATATAAGAGGTTTCAGAACTAACAGTTTTACTATACAACTTTTCCCCTCTAATTGAATATATTTCAACTGTTTGTCCAATACATTCAGGGGTAAGTGTAACCACAAGCCTGTTATAATCACGTTGATAATATGCAAAAATTTCGTTTGACAAGCTTTGCTCTATACCCACAGGCTCTTTAATTTCAACTATTGTACTACTTTGGATTTGTCCGGATCCATAATCTAGAATAAATGTAATATTCTCTTCGCCGAGCCATGTGTCGTTTACACCCTGAAAAGTAATAATCCAATCGGTTTTGGAAACTTCTATATTCGAATTTCCTTCCCAACTCAAGTTCAAATTATCAAAATTTAATGTGGCGATATATTCTGTAAAATCAACATGCAACGATGTAGCTTGCTCGAACTCAAATCTCTCTGGTAAGTTCATTGTTGGTTCAAGCTGATAATCCATTTTCATTAATTTAAAGTCGTCAAAATAGAAGCCATCGAGACTTACTAAATTATCGCTAACGAGTATGAAGCGTAGATAAATTGTTTTTCCCAAATATTCCTCCAAAGAAATATTTTCTTTAACCCAGTCACTTGATCCATCATATACAGGTTTCCCGGGATCTTGATCTTCTGACCCACTGTGAGTATATAAGCCTTCGAGGGGTATCCATTGCTCATTATTTTCAGAAACCTGAAGCTGAACATAATCAAAGTTTTTTTCAATTGTCCATTTAGCCCAAAACTCGATATTAGCGTATGTTGAATTGCTAAGATCTATCGGATTTTTATAATTAATGGTTGTCGTTGAATTGGCTGAATAATTTCCGTTAGGCGAATCGGCAATTGATTTTGTGGGTGAATGATAACTTAAAGTTGTGGTATTCCATGTCTCTGAAATCCAATTATCCATAGTTTCGCAATTATCATCAATCTCGGCAATAAGCTCTCCATAAAATTTTGTTATTGTATCGGTTTGAACATATACACCGTTATTTACAAGAACAGCAAAAACTACTTTTGAGCCCGGCACTGTATTAAATTTCAAATTTAACTGAATTGAGCCACTCTCCTCGTCTAAGACGTTCATATTGTGGAACATTAAGGAATCACCAACTGAAAGTATATTGCTTGAAACAGGCTTTATTGAAACTGAAAAATTTGCATTTTCAACCCAACCCAATGATTTTAGATTAAACGTAAAATCATATGCGTGAGAATCTATAGTTAAATCAGAAAGATCAGTAATTTCAGAATAAGGGAGTGCAAAGCGCATAATGTACAAATTCATTTCAGTGTGTCCCGCACAAAGTGCTTCTATTTTATCCATTGCGGGCCAGAAACCGTCAGCAGCACTTCCAGCTTCAGGAGTGAATGACAATATTTTATTTTTTGTTGTTTGCTCGCCATAGAACCAGTCGTCACTACCGCCATTAGAGAGATATAAAAGTGTTTGATAACATGTTCCATACTCATATCCGTTCTGTTTTGTCATTCGTTTGGCATATTCTACAAAGACAGTTGAGTCGGGGGTTAAAATATTTTCATAACCCCAAGGATAAATCAGTATATCGCTGTAAGTATGATTGTTAAGTGCTAACTTAAATTGACGCGATTCGCAGAAATATTTTATATTTTGTGTCTCTGGCTCACTAAAAGGAGCTGTACCTCGATACGATTCTGCCGTTCCTGTAGGTGATGAACCATTATTGTCGTAACCCCACATATATCCGAAATTTCTGTTCACATCCACACCCATTGAACCATCACCATTATTGCGGCGATTTTTTCGCCACAAGCCTCCTCCTTCAGGGTTATTTATTTCATTATAAACATACCCGTCTGGGTTTACACAGGGAATAAAATATATCTCCAAATTATCAACTAAAGCTTTAATTTCCTGGTTGGTATCATAGTTTTCCAATAAATACCACATTTGAAAAAGCATTTGTTGCATTCCGGCGGGCTCTCGCGCATGTGTTAATGCATTATATAATACTTTAGGCTTATCTTGATCAACATCAGGATTGTTTGAAATACGTACCCAGTGTATATATCGTCCTTCAATAGTCGTTAATGAAGGATTGATAATATCTTTTGCAGATATTAAATTTGGGAAAAGATTTCGCATTTTGTCAAGTTCTGCTAGTATTTCACTATAAGTATGATAACCTCCAAGTGTTCCGAGCGTGAAATTTACAGGTGTTACAACTCCATCTATGTTACGATTAGCGTTTCTCATCTCAAGATTCATCTCTTCTACGTTAAATCCTTTGTTACGATTTACGTAATAAGATTCTAAATCATCGACAAGGATTTCAGTTTCAATACCTAGATCTTTAATCTTAGCAAAATCTTGTTCCGATAACTCTGTAATAAAATAGTTACCGGGTTTCAACTCAGTTCTTTCAAGAGCCAATCCATTTAGCATTAATGCATTATAATGTTCGGTTGTCCTTGCAAAGACTTTAACTCTCAAATATTTTTGACTCTGACCTGATAGAAACATTGTTTGAGTCAATAAAAGCAGAATACATAAATACTTTTTCATTTCATTTTTTATTAATTGGTTATTAGTAGTATATAATTTTATCCTTTATATGGTACACGTTCGGCTATGCTATTGCCCAATGTAATTTCATCTGTGTATTGTAACTGGTCACCGAAAGCAATACCACGCGCTAATGTCGATAATCTTTCAACTTTATCTCCAAACATTCTATAAATATAATATGCTGTGGTGTCTCCCTCCATTGTTGTGGGCAGGGCAAAAATTAGCTCACTTATATTATTGTTTTCAATTCTTGTTTTCAACAGATTGATAGTTAAATCGTTCGGACTCACGCCATTAACAGGTGATATTACGCCACCAAGTATATGATAAACCCCCTTGTATCGTAAAGTGCTCTCAATAGCCATCATATCACGAATATCCTCGACTACGCACACAAGAGATTGATCTCGTTTAGGGTCGGCGCAAATGCTGCACAAATCAGTTTCAGTAATATTATGGCACTCTTGGCAAAATTTAACATTTTCGACCAATTCTATTATCGACACACCTAAACGTGAAGCCTCTTCCTTTGACTTCCCAAGTAAATGTAAGATTAGCCGTAAAGCTGTTCTGCTACCAATTCCCGGTAATTTCGACAGTTCGTTAACTGCGTTTTCCAATAACTTAGAAGGAAGTTTTAAATCACTCATTAATTATAACGTTTCCTACAAATATAGTCGCAAATGATAAGTAATCATATTTTTATTCTATAAAAAAGTAAGAGAATTATATGTGAGCTAAATTAAAAAACTTACAATTATCTAAAACACAGAAATATACACATTAATTACCCACAATATAAAACTTACATAACAGTGATTTAAATAAAAAACAAAGTTGAAAACAAATTTAACTTTAAACATCTTTATATCTGATGCTTAACATCTTAGTTAATTATGTATTGGTTTTGTATGGTTACAACAATACATTGTAATGTTTTTGTTTTGGCAAAAAGTTTTTTTGTGTTTAATGGTAAACTCATTTTTGCATAATCATAGCAACATTAAAAAAACAAGAAAATGAAGAGAAATTACTTTTTAACACTATTATTTGGGTTGACGTTTTTGGGCTTAAACGCACAAAATCCAGCCGATTTAGATCCAACATTTGGGAATAATGGCGCATTAACACTAACAAGCCTTGGTGCGCCAAGCATGGCAAACGACGTTGCTATTCAGCCTGACGGTAAAATTATTGTTGTTGGCGAAGCAAATTCAGGTTCATTTAGCTTTACAGTTATACGATTAAACAACGATGGTTCGTTTGACGATAGTTTTGGTACAAATGGCGTAGTGCAAACCACTCATGCATCTGGAGCACGAGCCAAAGGCATTGCATTACAAGGTGACGGGAAAATAGTTGTTTGTGGCAGTTCTTGGGATGGCGGTAGCACATATAACTCATTAGTTGTACGTTACAATGCCGATGGAACTATCGACAACACATTTGGAGCAAACGGCTTAACACTTCTTACAGGTTTATCCAACTCAATGAGAGTTGCAATTCAAAATGACGGGAAAATTGTTGTTGGCGGTTATAAATTTGATGGCGTATACGACCACTGTGGATTGGCACGTTTAAACAGTAACGGTACGATTGATGCTACTTATGGCACAAATGGTTATGTCGTGACACAGATGAAAGATACAGATGGAGTAACCAACGTATCAAGCTATATAGAAGATATTACCCTACAAGAGGATGGAAAAATTGTTGCTGTAGGATTTGCTATTCGAGCTGAAACAACAGCCGATGTTCTTATTGCACGATATAACGTAGATGGAACACTTGACAACACTTTTAACAGTACTGGCTTTATTTTAGAGGATCTCGGAACTTGTTATGACATTGCGGCATCTGTCAAAATACAACCTGACAACAAAATTGTAGTTGGAGGACACAAAGAAACACAACTTATAGTAGGATCACCCGATTACGATATAGCCGTTATACGTTTAAATCCTGATGGAACAAAAGACCAAGGATTCGGAACAAACGGCTATACATATGTTCATACCGGAGCCGAAGCAAGCTACAACAATGATATTGCAATACAAGACGATGGGAAAATTCTATATGCAGGTCAGGGTGCAACTTACTCAACAGGTAAATATGACGTATTGGTAGGGAGATTAAACAGTGATGGTTCTATAGATAACACTTTCGGTGAGAACGGATATATGCTTTATAATCCCATAGATACTGAAAGTCATACAAAAAGTATGGCAATTGACGAAGATGGGAAAATAGTGCTTGTGGGATTCTCTCCCTTAATACCAGGAGACTTATTTTATTTCAGAGTTATGCGTTTAATGGGCGAAGCTGAAGGTGAAGCAATACCTGAAGTTTACGTTACAGTTAACAATATTGCAGCTACTACATTTGACGTCAACTTTATACCAAACACATTCTGTCAATCGTACTATTTTGTTGCAATGACAGCAGCTGAAGTAGCACAATGGTTACCAATGATGGGAAGTGTAGCTAACATGATTAAAGCTTGGGGTATTGAAAAAAATGGAGCATATACTCACAACTATACCCAAATGACACCAGATACAGAGTATTTTGTTTATACTCTTTGCGTTGATTATAATGATGTTGAGTTCCCATATGACTCGGTTAGTGTACACACCACAACCCTAGGAGGTGGAGGTGTAGCCACAGCTGAGGTAACTGTTCATGATGTTACTGAAACATCTGTTAAAACGGTTGTTGTTCCAAATATAGAGACTGCAGAATATCATTACGGTATAATTACAAAAGAGTATTTCGAAGAGATTGGCATAGAAGAGGCTCTAGAAATTATTAAAAATGACGGCTATCCACTTTATGAAACTGACATTTGGATATGGCTTGACTTAACACCTGAAACCGACTACAAAGTTGTTGCTGTCTGTAAAAACGGAAACGGAGAGTGGGGACCAGCAACTATCGTAGATTTCAAAACTAAGCCAGTATCAATTAATGAATTTGATTTCTCAACTACTTTAGTTTACCCAAATCCAAGTAACGGTATGTTTAATATAGTTGGTAGTAAATTGTCTGGTGCTAATATCCGTATAGTTGACTTAAATGGAAAAGAGGTTTACAATAGCCAATTAAACGGTACAGATATTGCAATAGACATAACTAACTGTGTTAACGGATTATACATTATAGAAATTGAAAAGGACGGCAACGTTTTCTCTTCAAGAATATTAAAACACTAAATAGTAAACAGATGAACGGATTAAAATTAACAGCCATTCTATTTTTAACATTTTGGTTTGCATTTTCATTTGCACAACCCAAAGTAGCTAATGGAATACAACTAAAAGCTAAAACAGAACTAAATCAAGGCACTAAGCAAGGTTTTTCTTTTGAAAACAGAAACAGTACTACACAAAGCGCCGCACGCGAAGTTGATGAGTGGATACATATCGGAACAAACTCTTCTCCGTATGGTTCTTATAACTTCCCAATTGACATGTATTTTAAAACCTCACTGTCGCAAACCATATACACAGCCGCAGAGATCAATCACGCAGCATGTGCAGTGGAAAAACTTGAGTACACATACAAAACATTGACTAACGACTATCCCCCTTTAATTACAGGAGAGCTTTTCAGAATATGGCTTTGCAATACAGATGCAACCTCCTTATCAGAAGAGAGTGGATATTGGATTCCTGCAAGTAATTTTACTTTAGTTTACGATGGAGAAATACAATTCACTAGTGGAACAAACCAAAAATTCATAATAAACCTCACTCAACCATTTATTTACAGTGGTTCAAACCTATGTGTAATGATTGAGCACAGACCTAGTGAAATACAGTATCTCAACCACTTTAACTTTAATGCTTCTAATACTCCCAACGAAATAAGATCACGACGTTATGCAGATCTTAACGGTACTCCATTCAATTTTGATTTACCAACAACTGATCCTTCGCAAACAGGTATGAGTGCAAGTCACGTTGCCGATATTAGTATAGGTGTTAGCAATGCCAGTAGCGGAAGTTTAAGTGGTACAATTACAAACACTTCAAGTAATCCGATAGAAAATGTATTAGTAAAAATTGAAGGAACCGATTTAAATACAAATTCAAATGCAACAGGTCAATATAATTTTCCCATGGTAACCCCCGGAAGTTATGATGTCAGCTACACTGTATTTGGATATAATGACCAGACTATTAACGTAAACATCGACAGTGCAACAACACAAGATGTTACCATGATAGAAAGATCTTTGGCAACCGTACAAGGAACTGTTCTTGACAATGACAACAATCCTATTGGAGATGTAAACATTTCAGTAACAGGATACTCCGAATACAATACCACTACAAATGCAAGTGGTGCATTTAGCATACCACAGGTTTATTATGCCGAAGGCTACACTCTTGTAGCTTCTAAAGAAGGTTTTTTTAATCATACAGGAACGTTTGATGCTAACGATGCAACTATTTCGTTAGGTAATATTTATTTAAATGACATATTAGAAGAACCATCAAAAGTAACAGCAGTTAAAGATGGCAACTCTGTTGAAGTTACATGGTTATCTCCTTCTGAAAGGACAATTTATCGCCGCGATGGTGGACAGCAACTCTTGCAAATAGGACACAACTTTAATGGAGCGGTGGCTGTTTTTGGACAAGTATTTAGAGAGCCAGCACAGCTATATCAAATGAGTTGGTACACCACCTTTATTGATGAGCCTCATAATTTTGTAAACGTATTTGTTTTTGCTTTAGATGCAAATGGAAATCCCACAAATACCGTGCTTTTCAATCAAAACAATGTTCCAAGCGTTGATGACCAATGGAGCTCATTCGTATTCCCTGAAACAATAGTTGTTGAAAACGGGTTTATGATTGCCATAAGTTACGAAGGACGTGTGGAAATCGGTATTGATGCCGGCTTAGATGACAACTATCCATATGAAAATGGTGTCAACTGGGTAAACGAAAACTATTTAACAGATCCATTTTATTTATTAGAAGATTTAGGTTTAGGTCAAATACCCGGTAACCTTATGATACGTGCCGAAGGGTATAATACCAATACTGGCGGTAAATTAGGAGCAGATAGAAACTATCAAGGCAGATCATTAAATGGTTACAATCTGTATCGTCTTACACCGGGACAAGAAGAGGTTCCTGCTCAATGGACAACACTTGCAACCAATCTAACAGATAAAAACTACACAGATGATGTGTCAAACGTAGATAATGGTTGGTACCGTTATGCTGTTCGTGGAGTATATTCAGGTAATGCTCAATCGGATGCTGGTTTCTCAAATATATTTGAAGTTGGTTTAACAACTATTGTTACACTTAACGTAACTGCAAATTCAGGAGCAGGAGAAAGCGTTGGTGCAATAATAAATCTTACAAGCACAAACGGTCAGCATAACTACTCTTATATTGTTGAAAATGAAGACGGTGTTGTTAGCTTAGGTTCTATTTTTAAAGCCAATTACAATATTCGTATAACTCACGATGGTTTCGACGATTTAGTTATGTCAAACGTTGACTTGTCAACAAACGAAACTTATACACTTGATTGCGAGCTGATTGAAACATTAGCCAAACCGTTTAACTTACAAGTTGAGATAAAATATCCAATTGTTACACTGAAATGGAATCATACTGAAAATATTTTTGAAGACTTTGAATCGTGTTCAGACTTTGCAATAGCACCACAAGGTGTTGTTGATTGGAAATATAACGATGTTGACAAGCTAGCAACAGTAGGTATTGATGGCTTTGAATATCCAAACAAAAATGAGCCACACTCATATATGACTTTCACTCCATCACAAACCAACCCACCAATTGATGTGGAAATATATGAAATGATTGCTCCATACAGTGGTGAAAAATTCTTGATAAGTTTTGGTAATTTTTACGGAGACAACGATGATTACTTTATATCTCCGAAACTTAACTTTGAAAATGATTTTAAATTCAGATTTCAAGCAAAATCACTTATGTTAGACCCTGCTCCAAATAAAATTAAGGTTGGATATTCTACTACAGGTTACCAACCGACAGATTTTACCTGGCTAACAACAGAAGCTATTATTTTACCGGATTATTGGGAAACATATCAATATACTATTCCTGCAAATGCCAAATATGTTACTATACACAACGTATCGGACGGTGGATATGTTCTTATGATTGATGATGTTGAGATTTTTGCACAAAACAGCAAATCAGACAACAGACATTTGGTTAATTATAAGGTTTACTTAAACGACAGTCTAATGGGAGAAACCACCGATTATACATTTGACTTTGACTTAAGTAATCCTCCTAAAAGTGAATCTTATACAGCCGGAGTAGTAGCAGTTTACTCTTCTGGAGAGAGCGAAATGGCAACCACATATTTTTCAATTATAGGTATTAACGAAAACACTGAAATCGGCGCACTGAAAGTTTATCCAAACCCATCTAACGGAACGGTTACAGTTCAACTTGACGACGAGTACGAAATAACTGTGACAAACATTCAAGGTTCTGTTGTTTACAGCAAAACTGTAATCGGAACGGAGCAATTAGATTTGAGCGGACTAAGTAGTGGAATGTATATTATTAATGCAAAATCGGCTAGTAATGTTTTAAGACAAACTATAATAATCCGATAATTATCTGAACGGTTTATTAATAACAAGGAGCTGTTTCAAAATGAGACAGCTTTTTTTATATCATACGATGAGCGTAAATTTTTCTCTGCATGATATTTGAAACTTAGCGATTAATAATAAACTTAGTTGTTTCCGAATAGTTGTTTCCTATGACATTGAAAAAATAAACTCCAGTAGAAAGAAAATGTACTGGTATGTTAATGGCTGAGTTAGAGGTTTCGGCAGCAATCTCTGACGAGAAAATTGTTTTACCTTCTATTGAGATTATTGATATCTGTAGCTCTCCAATAGCATAATAAGGGAAAATTACAGATAGCTCTTGTGATACAGGATTTGGAAAAACTGATAACGTATTGTTAGTAATAGCAGTATGCGTAATTGAAGTGGTAGTATCGACATACTTTAAAATAAGGTCTGTATATGGGTAGTTGGTTTCTGCTCCTACATAGCCAACGTTGTCACGAAAATGCAAGTTGTTGACAAAAAAGTAATTTAGTCCTTGATAAATATTAAACGTTTCTCCTCCGTTAGTACTTTGGTACACATTGTTTGGATGAATCATCCAAATAACATTTTCTTTTTGATAACAAATTTCCACATACTTATCACATGCATGAAAATCAATCAAGTGTGAATGTTTAATTGTACTGAAAGCATCGTCGGTAACATATAAATAATATTCACATTGCTCGTCGTTCTTGCCTTTTGTTAATATAATGGCATTGTTTTCGTCAAGAAATGAGACATGTTGTATGGAATACTTCTCAACAGGAGAAGGTTTTGTTTGCCAACTTAGTCCATTGTTGTCTGAATAAAAAAAGTCGTTATTAGCCTTTCCAAATGCCCATAACCTCCCTTTTTTTGTTTTATGAAAACAGTTGAACCCTCGGTTTAAATTGCTTGCTCCATCAGCCGGAAACCAACTAAATCCTCCGTCTAAAGAATATACGATAGAAGAGGGTGTGCTTCTATAAGCAACAACTGTATCCTCTGAGATATAAATTCGAGGATTATAATATGAGGTTGGAGAGATTTCCCATTCTTCAAAAGTTAATCCTCCATCGGTTGTTTTGTAAATTTTATCGCCCATCATTCTTAACATTTTTAGATAAGCAGTGGTACCACTTACAGGATATATCTGAGTTGGTTGACACGTAGGCTCCGGCTCGAAAATAAGAGAGTCTGGCATTTGATAAACATTTTGGAATGTCTCTCCTCCGTTGGTTGTGTAGTAAAGGTTACGGAAGCAAATTGCCCAACCTGTATCGGGTGTGTGGAAATTTGTTATAATTACTTCGAGACAATTGCCTTCGTGCCAAATGTTTTCCCACTGTTGCGCATTAGACGGGTACCATACCGCCAATAGCAACAGGAATGTAACTAATTTTAAAAATCTGTTTTTCATGGCTACGTTTTTTTAAAGTTTAATAAATTTTTCACAAAAACGTTTATTGTCGGTTATTACAGTTATTAAATGGACTCCTGAGGAGAGTTTAGTAATATCAATCTGCTTATCAATCTGTTCAATATTGTCAAGTAAAACAACCTGTCCTGTTAAGTTTGTTATGGTAATTTTACCGTTTGTTGCATTGTGTGGCAATTTAATATTTAATTTGTTATATGAGGGATTAGGAAATAGAATTAACTTCTCTTGAGTTATGGTTTCATAGGGGATACTAACATAAGCAGTGTCCACTCTTTTTGCAATGGTATATCCATCGTGTAAAAAAACTGCTCCTTGAGTGCGAAGTGCTGCTTGGAAAGACATTGTTCCTTGAAACAGAGTGTCTTCTATTAATTCTGTATTGTCAATTCCTTTTGTCCAAATCTTTCCAATATTTTGCTTGTTATATCCATAAAACAGAACCGTAGTGTCGTTAATAAAAATTCCTTTTCGCCATGGCTCAACGTCAATTTCGTACCACGAATAACTATTAAAATTGTCTTTAGTTATTGAGGCGTTTCCGTAATAATCTGCATATCCAAACTGATATCCAGTTATTAAAATAGTGTCTTTGTTCAAAGCATCTAACTCGGAAAAAACAACTTCACTATTTACCCATCCAATATTTAATGATATCCAATTTGCTCCTTGATTTGTGGTATAAAAAATTCTTCCATTCACTCCTGAAGTGTTTGCTGCAATCCATCCTACCGAATCATTAATAAATGTAATATTATTCACAATTTTAGCAACTGGTCCACTACTATTGTAGGGTAATTCCATTTCAATCCATGTCTCTCCTCCATCAGTGGTTTTCATATATGTGTTAACGTTTGCAACAAAACCTACGTTTTTATTAATGAAGTAAATAGGTTTTATAGGGGATGACCATTCATCGTAGTAATAACCAAATTGAAGATTAAGCAATTGCCAGTTGTTTCCGCCATCGTTGGTTTTGAAAAGTTTTAGCGTATTTTCCTGAACAATCATATAGCCAACTAAAGTGTCGGTCATAAAAATATAGCGCATACCTGTCATGGGGTATAGTTCTGTCCATGTTTTTCCGCCATCGCGCGTACGTAGTAGCTGAAAGTTTCCTGTGCGGAAAACCCAGCCATCGTTGGCATTAATAAAGTGACATCGGTATCTGCTAGAGCCTTCGGGCAGAGGGTCTAAAATCTCCCACTGTTGCGCATTAGACGGGTACCATACCGCTAATAGCAACAGGAATGTAACTAATTTTAAAAATCTGTTTTTCATACGCTTACAATTTTAAAGTTGAATATATTATTTGTTTTATCATATTGAATTTGCAATATAATGATTTGTTTTAAGGGTTTGGGTTTGAATATTTTATGTTCTTTCTTATTACTTCGTCACTGAAAAAGATACTATATTTATAACATGTTTATTAACTGTTAATTACCCATTGTTCATTGCACATTGCCAATTGCTTAATTGTATTTGCTAAAAAATTCAGAAAAACTTATATTACTGTTAGTTAAGTTTAGCTTTTTGCGTAAGCGTGTTCGGGCGACTTCAACACTCTTGAAATTCAAATAGGTTAATGAAGCAATATCTTTTGTAGTCATGTTAAGTTTTAAAAAGGCGCATAGACGTTTTTCACTGAGAGTTAGTTCCGGAAAATCCGTTTCTAATCTTTCAAAGAATTTTGAATAAACCTTAGTAAAATAGAAGTAAAACTCTTCCCACTGGTTTTGCTCTTCTTGTTCCCTGATTTGCCTTATAATTGCATCTAATTCAGTCTTTTTTGTTTGTGCCAAGCTCTGAGAAAAATCATCAAGCAGCTTGGCAGTAGAATCAATAAACTCATTTTTTTCATTAATAGCCAAAACCTTGCCTACAACCTCGAAATTTCTTAATTCAAGTTCTCTCTCCATCTTTTCAACCTCTAGTTTTGCCTTTTCTTTCTCAATTTTGGCATACTTAGATTTCTGCCTTGCTCGGTACATAACAATAAAACTTAGTAGAGTAACAATGATCAATATGAAGGTAACAGTATAAAACTTAAATACACTTTTTCGGTGTTCGGCATCTTGTCTTTCAATTTGTTCCTTTTTGTCTATCTCCTGAAGTTTTATTTTATGTTCAAACATCAACCGCATTATCTCGCTTTTGGCCTCATTTTCAACTAAACTGTCAGATGCTTGTTTATACATATTGGCATAATATAAAGCATTTTTGTATTGCCCCTCTTTTGTATAAATTTGTTGTAAAAGATCTGAAGAAGCACTTTTTTCGGCATAAATTGATAGTTTATTAGCTATTTCAAATGATTTCAAAAGATATGGTTTTGCTTTGGAAAGCATCCCCCTATTGAAATATTCCTCTCCTAATAAAAACAGAGTTCGTGAGTAAACAACCTGATCAGGATGATTTTCAGCTATTTCTAACGATTTTTTAAAATAGTGAATTGCGCTATCGCTATCACCTGTCTTTGATTTTACAATACCAATATTGTTTAAACAGATAATTGAGAGTTCATCATCATTTATAGTATCATTGCCTACTAAAACGTTATTATAATGAGTTAAAGCCAAGTCATATTTTTCTGTCATTCTAAAAATATGACCTATGTTAATCAAAACAACCAAATAGCTATATGTATCTTTTTTCTCTTTAAATATTTCAAGTGCCAGGTTGTAATATTTGTATGCCTCGTCGTATTCGCCCTCACTAAAAAAAACTGCTCCAAGATTATTGTACTCTCTCTCTTTGTCAAAACTTTCGGAATAATTAACCGCCTGCATAAAATATTCCAATGATTTACCAATCAAGCCTTGAGTAAAGTATATGGAGCCGGAATTCACATAACATTCACGCAATGTCAATGAATCGTTTTGTGCTTTTGCATACTCTATACACTCCTCATAATGGTTAATTGATTTCTCATAATTATTAACCTTTAAATATAAGTTTCCCAATAGTCTATGACTGAACAACAATCCTGCTTTATAATCACTTTGTTTGGATATTGTTATCGATTCTAACAGGAGTTTTATTGCCTCTTCCGGATTGTCATTTCTAATCTCATAAGCACTCGAAACAAGTGTTTTGACCTTCTGATTTTTAGATGAACTTTGAATAACATGCAATAAGGAATCAACACTGCTTTGAGATTTCAAACTGTTTGCAACCAGCATAAGAACAGATAGTATAAAAATTCTAAATCCTAATGTAAATGTGATTTTTGTTTTTATCATTGTATAATTTTTAATTTTAAATAGAGCGCAATTTGGTAATTTCAAGTATAATACCAATTAGTCATCGGTATTTACCATTGTAAAATTAAAAAAAGATTGGATTTTTTTTAATTACAATTTGGTATAAAATGCAACATTACTTACCAAAGATACAAAAAGTCAACCATCTCACAACGATAATGAGCTAGTTGACTTTATTGTACAAACTTATGAATGTTTCTTACTATACTTCTGAATACTACAAATTAACTTTTAAAAGATTCTATAAAGATTATTTTAGTGACTACTGTGGTTTAGTTGCACCCATTAAATCCCTTTCAGATAAATGCTCTTTGCGTAGTAAATCATTAATGGTTTTTACGGGATTGAAGGTCGAAATTGGAACTTCAACAAATACAGTATTCCAATTTGCCATAGCTCCGTTCCATAATCCGGGTAATTCAAGGGCTTTAAGCTCCCGTCCATCTTTCGATTTAGTGCTAATAATTCCTGTATTATCGTCACGATATTTGTATAGATCGAATGGTTTGCCTTTATAATCGGTAATATGGCATACTAAATCTACAGGGTTAAAGTGTGTAGCACTATCTAATAACTTTTGGTGTTCTTTATTTTTAGGATCTATTTGTGAAGTTTCTACAATTTGCAGTCTGTTTACACCGTTCTCTCCTTTAACCCAAAATGGACCGCCTCCGGGTTCTCCTTCATTTCTGACCATTCCACAAACTCTTAAAGGTCTATTTAGAGCATCTTTCAACCACTTAATTTTCTGTTCTCTTTTTGCCGATAATTGCTCAAAGGCAGCAGGATTATTCAACCTTTTTCCACAGAAATTGATCATTTTTGTAAGAGTTTGTTCTGTAATTGACTCTGGATTTTCAAGTCTTTTCATGTAGGTTTCAATCCTATCCTGTAGCTCGTACAATATGCCACCAAGAACCTCTTTATACTTAATTGTATCTGGTTTTAACCTGTCAATTATAACGTTATCAATATTTTTAATGAAAACCACGTCATAATCAAGATTGTTAAGATTTGTCAACAAAGCTCCGTGTCCTGCAGGCCTAAACAGAATGCTTCCGTCTAACTCGCGAAATGGCTTGTTATCTTTGGTAACTGCAATAGTATCAGTTGCTGGATCTTGTACCGAAAATTCAATTTTATATTTAACTCCAAATTTTGCCTCATATTTTGGAACTACTTCTTTCATAAGCTTTTCAAACAACTTTAAGTGTTCAGGAGATACAGTAAAATGGATGTTAACCTTTCCATTACATGATGCATACTGCGCTCCTTCTACCAGGTGTTCTTCTGCTGCAGTTCTGGAACCTTCGTCGCATTTATGAAATTTTATCAACCCTTTAGGAAGATTACCGTAGTTTAAACCTTTTGGCGATAGCATAAGATTTAAAATATAGACATAATCTTTTTTAGCAAATCGTGCTTCAATATCTTCGCCTTGTGCCTCAGCAATTGCGTGAAACTCAGGGTAAAATGCGAATAGCCTTAAATTTTCACAAACGTAGTAAATTGAATTAAAGGAACGATCTACCAGTAACTCTAAATATTTTTCTTGACTTTTATCATATTGGTGGATAATTTCAAATACTTTTTGAAACATCCGTGTTGCTGCTCCACTTGCGGGTACGAATTTTACAGTTTTTTTATGCGACAACATCTTTTGATGTAATTTTTGATATTTTTCAATCGTTACATCGTCAATTTTTAAAATTCCATTTCCTACAGTTGCAGGCGCAGATATGTTTAGAAACGGAAATCCATTTTTGAAATGTTCTATTTGTCGCTCAACATCAGAACTCTTGATTCCTTTGTTTTCAAATTGTTTTAAATCAGATTTGTCTAACATATTGCATTAGGTTTTTTTTAATAATCTAATTCAAAGATACAAATAATTATTCCTATTTGTTAATGATTTGTTAAAAATATTATTAACATAAAAATCGAAACTGCCTAAAACATAGACAGTTTCGATTGTAGCATTAATACTGATACGCTATTGTTTTATTATTCTTACTGTTTGAGATTTTATGATATCAGTTAATCTTATTATGTAAACCCCACCTTTTAAACCTTCAAGATTCAACAACAGTTTGTCGGATGCAAAATATTGCGTCATAATCAATGAGCCTTCGATAGAGTAAATTTCGAGTTTTACTTTACTAAAACTCTCACGCTCAATGGTTAACATGTCAAAAACAGGGTTAGGATAACAACGAATTGTACTTGATGCTTGATCGAAAATACCGTTTATCAGATTAACAGCGACAACTTGATCTTCATTTTCAACAATAAGAGTGCCCGTATAAACTTCATAACCCTCTTTTTCAACTAAATAAGGATAAGTTCCGTTTGCCAATAACAATTCGTTTTGACCTGTTTCATCGGTGTATAACACTTCATCGTTAATACTTATTTTTGCATTATATACCGGTGCTCCTCCAGAGGTGATATTAAATGTTACGTAAAAATGTGGTGCATAATGGTTATAAATAGTGTATATGCTACTTGCACCTTGGTCGAAAAATATTTCGCATAATATCTCCTCTGATTCTGTTATTTCTTTAATTGTAATAATTCCAAACACGTTAAATGTCAACGTCGCTGTATTGCCATCGTTATCGGTTATTGTGTAGTCTTCTCCTTCTGTTAAAGTATTATTGAAAGCTGTTATTGATGTTACTTCATTAGCATCATTCCAAGTAATAACTGTTGATAAATATTCTGTCTCTTCGCTGAAGACTTCACCTGATGTTGGATTTATTGTTGCTGAAGCAAATGGACGGAAGTTTGCTGTAACTACTTTATTATCATTAACTAAAAGTATTTCAGTAGTATTGCTTGAAGCAATATCACCTGTCCAACCTTCGAAAACTTGACCTTCGTCGGGAATAGCTTGCAAAGTTATAGAAGTTCCGCTGTTATAAGAATAGACTCCTTCATCGGGAACAATTTGTCCTAACCCATTTTTAGTCAAAGTAACAGAATAGTGTGTTTCAGCTGACACTACGCCTTTTACAAAAATATTATCAATACGGTTTGTTCCTGATGTGCCAACAATTGATCCATTGATTGAAGTGTCGCTTGTCATTATCCAACGTAAATATACTTTACCTTGATTATTGCATATTTCAGGCAAAGCGATATCTGACAATGCTCCACTTGTAAAATTGGTAGAAGCAACACCGATTTCTGAGCCTGCAACATCAATCCACTCTGTACCATCTAATTTAACCTGAACTTTAAAATCGCGTGGACCTGTATTAGAACCCCGTTGTTTCGAGGAAAGTGTGATATTTTCATATCCTGTTGTTGCAAAATCAATAATCCAATATTTGCCATCGGCACCGTTGTGCCATTGAGAGGTATTAATAGCTTTTGTACCATCGCCTGTAATATAAGAATAAGTACCCGTAAACTCTGGCTCTCGTGAGATCTCCCTATCTAAATTAACGGCTATACCACCACTTGCTAATCTATTTTCAACAGAATCAGGAAAGGTCCACTCAACAATTGTTTCGGGCAGTTGGATAAATGTTGCTGTGATTGTGATATCTGAATTTATCGTTACTGTTTCGTTACTATTTGTAGAAACTAATCCGCCTGTCCAACCATCAAATAACCACGAAACACCAGATACTGCAGATAAAGCAACTTCACTTCCTTCGTTAAATAACATTGGTGCGGTATATTCTGCACCATTAACTGTTACAGAGCCCTCCCCTACAATATTGATTGTTAGGGTGTGTTCTGTTCCTGTAATCTGCTCAAATTCAACGGTAACATTTATATTTTCTGATAAATTCTCTACTGTATAGGTGTTTGTTGTGTTTCCTAAAACTATAGTTCCGTTATTTTTCCACTCTTTGACTTTATAGCCTGAATCTGGTGAAGCAGTAAAGACAACGTCGTTGTTATAAGAAACAGTATTACCACTGAATATTTCAGTTCCACTAACAGTTGCTGATAAATTGCCGTTACCTCCTATAACACTGAAGTTTACAGAGTATTGGCCTGTAGCTTCTGTAAATTGTGCCGTGATTGTTTTATCTGCATCCATAATTACAGCAACAGGATTATCTGTTGAAACAACATCGCCTGACCAGCCTGTAAATGTCCAGCCTGAATTTGGCACTGCTTGAACAGAGATATTTGTACCAGTGTTATAAGCATATGTGCCTGATGCTGGGGAAGTTGTTCCTTCGCCTATTGCCGTTAAAGTCAAACTGTGTTGTACACTTGTTGACATATTATCTCCTTTAATAAAGATATTGTCAATACGGTTTGTTCCTGAGGTGCCAACAATTAAACCATTGATTGAAGTGTCGCTTGTAATTATCCAACGCAAATAAACTTTACCTTGGTTGTTGCATATTTCAGGCAAAGCAATATCTGACAATGTACCACTTGTAAAACTGGTGGAAGAAACAACAATTTCTGAACCGACAACATCAATCCACTCTGTACCATCTAATTTTACTTGAACTTTAAAATCGCGTGGACCTGTGTTAGAACCCCGCTGTTTAGAAGATAGTGTAATATTTTCATATCCTGTTGTAGCAAAGTCGATAATCCAATATTTACTATTTGCTCCATTATCCCATTGATTGGTGTTTATAGCTTTTGTTCCGTCTCCTGCAATATACGAATAGGTACCTGTAAAATCCGGCTCTCGTGAAATCTCTCTATCTAAGTTAACGGCTATACCACCACTTGCTAGCCTACTTTCAACAGAATCAGGAAAGGTCCACTCAACAATTGTTTCGGGCAGTTGAGTAAATGTTGCAGTGATTGTTATATCTGAGTTTATTGTTACTGTTTCGTTACTATTTGTAGAAACCAATCCGCCTGTCCAACCCTCAAATGTCCAAGGAGCAATTGATACTGCTGATAAAACGACTTCACTTCCCTCACTAAATGACATGGGTATGGTATATTCTGCTCCGTTAACTGTTACAGAACCGTTTCCTACAATATTAATTGTTAATGTATATTCCGGAGACAATTCAAACTCAACAGTAACATTTATATCGTTCGATAAATTCTCTACTGTATAAGTGTTTGTTGTGTTTCCAGCAACTACAACATCATTGTTTTTCCACTCTTTTACACGATAGCCTGTGTTAGGATAAGCAATAAAAACGACATCTTTGCTAGGTTCTACTTCACTACCAGAACTTATATTTAAGCTGTCAACTGTTGCAGATAGTGAACCATTGCTACCAACTACACTAAAATTAACTGTATATGTTATTATTGGAATAGGCTCAAACTCAACAGTCACAGCTGCATCTGACGAAATGTTTTCTAACGTATATGTATTTGTAGTATTATTTTCAACCACAGCTGAATTGTGTGTCCACTCTTTTACACGATATCCCATATCTGGAATAGCAGTAAAAACAATATTGTTGCCACCAGAAACTGTATCTCCAGTAGTTATTCCTACTTCATTAACGGTTGCTGTTAAATTGCCGTTACCTCCCACCACACTAAAATTCACTGTGTGATAGACTATTAACTCTGTAAATTGCGCTGTGATTGCTCTTCCAATATTCATAGTAACAGCAAGAGGATTATCAGTTGAAGTAATATCGCCTGACCAGCCTGTGAACGTCCAACCTGAATCTGGAACTGCTTGAATAGAGATATTTGTACCTTGATTATATACGTATATTCCCGACGTTGGAATAGTAGTTCCATTGCCTAATGACGATAAAGTCAAACTGTGTTGTACACTTGTTGACACACTATATCCTTTAATAAAGATATTGTCAATACGGTTTGTTCCTGAGGTACCAACAATTGAACTATTGATTGCAGTGTCGTTTGTCATTATCCAACGCAAATAGACTTTCCCTTGATTATTACAAATTTCAGGCAAAGCAATATCTGACAATGTACCACTTGCAAAACTGGTAGCAGCAACAACAATTTCTGAGCCTGCAACATCTATCCACTCTGTACCATCTAACTTCACCTGAACTTTAAAATCACGTGGACCTGTATTTGAACCTCGTTGTTTTGAAGAAAGCGTGATGTTCTCATACCCCGTTGTTGCAAAATCAATAATCCAATATTTACTATCTGCACCATCTTCCCACCTACTGGAATTAACAGCTCGTGTCCCGTCGCCTGTAATATCAGAATAATTACCTGTAAACTCTGGTTCTCGCGAAATCTCTCTATCTAAGTTAACTGCTATGCCACCGCTGGCTTTTCTGTCAAGTCCGCTGACAGGAAAAGTCCATTCAACAATTGTGTCGGAAGATCGAATAAATGTTTCATTGTAGCTTGTGCTTGACAAACCCACCTGACCTAATCCCAAACTTGCTGTTGCAGCGAGCGTTATGAAGGTCATTAACGTTTTTATTAAAGATTTGATTTTCATATGTTAATATTTTTCAGTTTACGGTTTATATTAATCAACAATTTAGTTAAACCACCTTTTTTATGTAAGTAACGAAATTAAGAAAATTTACAAAAAAGTTAGTTACGATATCATTAAGATTTGGTTATTGTTTTATTTTGGTTATCATAAAATTCACATCACTAAGTGATAAGAATAAATTTAATCTTGAACCCTAAAAATACAAAAAAAGCTACTTTTTTCAAGTAGCTTTTCATTAATTCTAAAATAAGTTACAACTTAATAAACTTGTTTATTGTTTTTTTCATTTTATTGCTATCGTACACTTCTATCAAATATACTCCTGATTTTAAAGACGATATATCTATTTGTCTCAAAGCTTCTTCTGATGTAATGTTCATTAAAACCACTCCTGATATATCATAAATAACAGCTTGTCGAATATCTGTTAGTGTACTAATATAAAGTGAATTGTTTGCTGGGTTTGGATAAATAACAAACTGATTTTCAATATCATCAACGTGAGTATCTTCTGCATAAATAGCATTTATTGTATCATTCTTAAATCCCATTGTATAGCTATAAGAAGGGTTGGAACTTAAAAAAACGTTCGATTTTTCTGTCCATGCAATAAACCTCCAGCCTTGATTGGGATTTGCTTGTAACTCAACAACAGTCCCGGATTCATACGTACCTGCACCAGTTGGGTTTCCTCCTTCCGTAGGTTTGGGGTCAACAACTAATTCAAATAATGGAACAGTTCCAAAACTTACATTAAAAGATATAGAATCTCCTATTCCAGTCACATTATATATGTTCAAGCCTCCTGCAGAACCATCAGTAAGGAAGCTAGAAGGATCTGTGTTATCATTTATTGCGGTATGTCCACTGTTGGCTGAATATGCAGCTGCATCAACAATTCCATTTGTTGTAGTTGTACCACCGGGTCGATAAACATAAACCTCGTCAAATATATATTCCCCATCATAATCAGCATTACCATCAAAATTGGTATTAATTCTATATACAATCAGTCCTTGACCTGGCAGCTGTGACTCAAACTCACCTGAATATTTACGGTACTCCACCATAAAAAACTGATTGTTCATATGAGATGCTATTCGAAAACAGCTATTTGTTTGTTGAGTGCTTGGATATAGTGTGTATTGTCCCGACACGGTTATTTCGGGTATATTAGTAATCCAGTTTTGCTGAGCATATTTCCACTTCATATAGGTAAGCATATGGCCACCTCCACTCTGCATAATATCCCACTTCCCTACTGGTCTTAAGTCAGTTCCATTATAATAATGGTATAAATCGGGTGCTCCCAAAACGTGAAACATTTCATGGCATAATGTCCTAACGCTAACTTGGTTTTCTGGCTGAAAAGTAAAATCATAAACTCTTTTGCCATTAATATACACAGTGTACAAATATAACGCCCACCTATGCGCCCACAACAAATCATTCCACTCGCCACAATCTCCGTTAATCATAAAACAAACATTATCGACGTATCCATCATTATCTGCGTCAATATTTAAGTCTGATGGTATTGGGTGGTTTGCATTAATCCAATTAACGGCATCAACCAACAACTGTTGTTCGCGCTGTGCTCTTTGACTATGACCATCGTATCCTCCCGGATTATCAGTTGCATGGTAAGGTTCAAAGTAACTCCTTGGATGTGAGTCTTGATATGAAAAATTTTGAGTTTCAGGGTCACTAACCGGAGGATAATGTGTGCTATTGATTGTCAACTGATCATATGACACCTCACGGTAATATGCTTTGAGAGAATTACCTGTGGGTAAATTTAACCTATTATCATACACCTGACGTGGTGTCTGAATATCACTCTCCCCTGCAAATCTGATATATATCACAATATTATTGATCGTACCTGTATGCAACGTATTGCGTTGGTCTCTAGATGGATTTAATACTGGTTTTTCCGGTATTTCTAAATTTTTTCTTGCATTCTTGCCTGTATTCATAAAAATGCTTTTATTAATATCCTGCATTTTTACAATTCCAACACTATTGGGCAAATGTTCTCCAACAATAAACTGCGAAGCCACAAAGGTTTCACCTGATAATACAGCATAGTAGTAATAGTTGTCTGAACCTTTAATAATTGGATATCCGTCATTATCATGGACCCAATTAAAAAATTCATCGCCCGACATAAAGCACTCTATAAGAGTACCATTTGGCTGTTTAATAGTATATGGTAATTTTTGAAAAGGTGCTGCTAATAAACTGTATGTAAGAAGAGTAGCAACAATAGATAAATAAAATTTGTTCATGATTTTATAGTTTTTTGATTTAAAATCATACGAAACTTGCGTAGATTTTACAATCACGTTATTGTTTGACAAATTTGTAGTTTAATAATTAAACAAAACGTTAAAAAAAGCAGTTAACGTTTTCACAAATTTAGAATAATTATTTGATTTGCCCGAACAATACTACTCCAAAAATAATTTTAATTGGTCTAGTTTAACGTGAGTTATTTTGAAAAATCACAAAAGTATCACTACGGTTAAGTGTTAATTAACTTTATATGTGCGTATTTTGTCAAATAAATCCTCTATTTTTTCAGAGACTATAAATGTGTTTTTGTGAGCTTGATTTAAAAAGCCCTCTTCAATCATTTGTTCGATAAATCTGATAAAAAGTTCGTAGAAGCCATTGATATTAGCTATTCCTACTGGTTTAGTATGCAAACCAATTTGAGATGTTACAATAACATCGAGTATTTCGTCAAGAGTTCCAAAACCTCCCGGTAAAGCTATAAATGCATCAGCAAGTTGTATCATTTTTTCTTTGCGTTCTGACATGGTTTCCACAATAATGATTTCGTCAACAATGCTATCTGTCAAACCCTTTTCGTGCATAAAGCATGGGATTATTCCCACTATTTTCCCACCATGTTGTTTTACGCTTTTTGCTAATTGATGCATTAAACCTACTTTAGAACCTCCATAAATCAATTCTACATTATTTTTAGCTAGCAGTCGACCGAGGATTATTGCTGTGCTTGTATACTCTTGCTTATTGCCAACATTAGAACCACAGAAAACACAAATTTTTTTGATATCGTTTGCCATAATAGTTTACTAAAAAAACAGTGAACATGATTAACGGATAACCATGTTCACTGCTAATTTGTTTACTTGCTTTTTAAATAATTTTATTAAGCTATTACACTTATAAAAAATTATTTTTCTTTTTGCTTAAACCTATTCTACTGCTGGTTCTTCTTCCACAGGCGCAGTTTCTTCTGCTGGTTCTGCTTCCTCTGCTGGTTCTGCTTCTACCACTTCAGCTACAACTTGTTCAATTTTAAAAGCTTTTAAAGCGTAAAACATGATGTATCCAACCTCTGAAGCAGCAATTTGTTCGCGGTAGGTTTTAATTTGTTCGCAACTACCTTTGTGTTCTCCCATGTCGGCTTTTTCTCCACTTGGAGTATCATCGTGTCCTTCAGCATCGCCTTCATGTTCTTGGCTGGCAAGTTCTTCTTCCCATTTTGCCAAATACTCTTCATCAATTTTAATCCCTTCAAGAACGCCTGTAACTGTATAAGTTAAGCCTTCCATTTCGGGAGTAAACGATGTTAAGTCTCCTGATAATTCTACTTTTAATTTTTGATCTGTCTCTGTGCAAACCAAAAACATTTTGTCGCCACCGTGACGACATACGTGTCCAACTGTACCCTGAACGGTCACAGTATCTCCAACGTATTGATCTACATTTTCCATCAACGCACTAATACTTAACGCGTCAACTTCTACTGTTTCTGTCTTTTGTTGTGGTCCGCCACAAGCAAACATAAAGACTGCAACAGCCATCAAACTAAAAATTTTTTTCATAATAGCCTATTGTTTAAATTAGTGATTAATCCTATTGTCCGCACCTTAGCTACGACAACAATGCAAAGATAACAATTTGTTAACAAATTGCTATACAATAATAAAAAAATTTTTCAACATAGTTATAATCTGCCTTATATAAAGGTTTTCGGACTATGCTTCCATGATATTACAAATTTATGTAAATCGTATATTTTCTGAGATTAACAGCATAATTTTAAATTTTTGATCAATTAAGGTCAATAACCAAAATATTGCTTACTTTCGCATTTAGCTAAACTCAATATTTTAATCGAAATAAAATCAAAAAGATTATGAAGATATATACCCGAACAGGAGATAATGGAACAACTGCATTGCTTAGCGGACAGCGTGTTCCCAAGTATCATATAAGAATAGAGAGCTATGGAACAATAGATGAGTTAAGCTCATATATTGGTGTTGTGCGTGATATGCCCAAGGTGGACAAGCATACAATTGAATCATTAATAGAGATACAAAACCGTTTGGTATCAGTTGCATCTATTTTATCAATTGAGGGTGAAAATATTAATTTTAAAGTGCCTGAAATAAACAACTCTCACGTAGAGTTCCTAGAAAAAGAGATGGACGCCATAGATGCTACTTTACCTCAATTATCATCTTTTGTTCTACCTGGAGGCAATTTGGCAGTGTCGCACACCCATGTTGCACGTTGTATTTGCAGACGAGCTGAACGCTTGGTTCTGCAAGTTCATGAACAGTTTGGCGGTTGTGAAATGGTTATCAAATACCTAAACCGACTATCTGATTATTTATTTGTTCTGTCAAGAAAATTTAGTATGGATTTTAAGGGTAAAGAAATTGTTTGGAAACCATGATATAAAATTGAAATAATTTTATATTTTTGCGCCACTTTTACTAACATTAAAAAACAACAATCGTTATGTATTGGACTTTAGAGTTGGCATCAAAATTGGAAGACGCACCATGGCCCGCCACAAGAGACGAGCTTATTGATTATGCCATTCGCTCGGGAGCACCTATGGAGGTGGTAGAGAATCTTCAGGAAATTGAAGAAGAGGGCGAGATTTATGAAAGCATTGAAGATATTTGGCCCGACTACCCCAGTAAAGAAGATTTCTTTTTTAACGAAGATGAGTATTAAAATTAAATAAAAAAACCGTCACAAAAAGTGACGGTTTTTTTTATCCTATTCGTTGTTACTTTCCGATTTTCGCATACTATATATTTACTTTACAACTACTGTTTTTAAATTAGTAAATTCCCTTATTCCCCACAACGATAATTCACGTCCATATCCGCTATTTTTAATGCCTCCAAAGGGTAAACGCGGATCAGATTTAACAAAATCATTTACAAAACAACATCCTGATTTTAAGTGGTTTTGAGCAATATAAGTACCTTTTTGAATGTCCTGGGTAAATATCGCTGCTCCTAATCCAAACATCGTATCGTTTGCGACAAAAATAGCTTCCTTTTCATCTTTTACTCGAATAACTGAAGCTACCGGACCAAACAGCTCATCGTGGTAAGCTGGCATTCCTGGTTTAACATTGGTTAAGACGGTGGGCATATAAAGGGGCATGTCATTATCGAATGCTTTTTCGCCTACCAAAATTTCAGCCCCCATTGAAATAGATTTTTTTACCTGAGAGCTAAGCTCACGACAAAATTCTATTTTTGCCAATGGACCATAAGTTGTCTCTTTATCTAAAGGATTACCCGTTTTAGCTTTACTCATTTTTTCTGCAAAAGTTGTAATAAATTGATCATAAACTTCGTTCACAACAATAAATCGTTTTGCTCCAATACAACTTTGTCCTGCATTTATAAGTCGTCCTGTTACACATTTTTCAACTGTGCTATTCAAATCAGCATCAGCCAGAATAATGTATGGGTCACTTCCTCCTAGTTCAAGTACTGCCTTTTTTAAATTTCTGCCTGCTGTATTTGCAACAGCAATTCCTGCTTCTGTGCTGCCAGTGAGAGTTACAGCTGAAATTCTTTTATCTTCAATTAAACTCGATGTCTCTTCCCCTCTAATCAAAATAGTGGATAAAATATTCTCTTCGAATCCTGCCTCAACAAATAGTTTCTCGATAGCTAATGCACAACCGCTTACGTTGCTAGCATGTTTCAAAACTATTGTATTCCCAGCCATAAGAATAGGAGCAGCTGCCCTAAAAACCTGCCAAAATGGAAAGTTCCACGGCATAATAGCTAAAATAACTCCTAAAGGATTATAAACTACATATGACTTTGCGTAATCTGTTTTGATATTGATTGGGGATAAAAAATCTTTCGCATTTTTTGCATAATATTCGCAAACAAAAGCGCATTTCTCTACCTCTGCTTCCGATTCAACTAAGACCTTACCCATTTCTCTTGTAATAAGGGTTGCGAGTTCATGTCTCCTTTTTCTAAGAAGGCTTGCCAAAGACAGGAATAGATCACTTTTTCTGTCCATTGATATTTGAGACCAATGATTTTGAAGTTTTGCAGAAGCTTGCAATATTTTGTCAATACGACTATTATCGTACAAATTATATTCTGCAATTATCTCTCCTGTATAGGGATTTTTACTCTCTATGGTTCTCATTTTATCAAGATTATAAGTTAATTAATATTGCTACCACATATTAAAAAAAAGATGGGTCTCTTCGAGTGAAGCCCATCTTTATTATTTTTTTTTACTCGATTTTACAATTCATCATCGTCGTCCATGTAATCCCAAATACTATCGGAATCCTCATCATCTTCTTCGTCTAAAAGATACTCATCAATTTCTTCATCTTCATCGAAGTTATCATAAATCGAGAGCGGCTTTTTTTGTTTCTGCGGAGCTGCCGATCTCCGCCCCTTTCCTTCACGTTCAAAATCATCATTCAATTTTGAGTGATTCTTAAATGGTTCATTCTTTGCCTTTTTCATCGATCAGGATGTGTTGACAATAATTGTTTTATTGGTTAATAATTAAACTTTACATCTATTGTAGATGCTTTCACAAAGCTAAAGTAGCAACTATATTTGAAAAGAAATAATTTTTGCAACATTTTTTGCCATCTTTTTTACAACCAGCATTTCAAATTTTTATATCGCATTGATAATCAAACAAAAGACTAAAAAATGCTTTTGCCTGTGTATGTTGTAAATAGTTCTAAAAAAAGTGATCCCACAACTGAATTTCCCGACTTATCTAGACCCGGTGACCACACAGCCAAAGTCATTTCATTGGGGATAACTGCAATTATCCCACCACCTACTCCACTTTTTGCTGGCAATCCAACTCTGTATGCAAATTTTCCAACAGCATCGTATGTGCCACAAGTTAAAAGCAATGAATTTACTTTTTTATTTTGTCTATAAGATAAAATATGCTGACCATTTGAGTGTGTTCCGTTATTTGCAAGAAAACTAAAAGCTCTAACCAGATCCAAGCAACTCATTTCTAATGAGCATTGCGTAAAATAACAATCAAGTACACGCTCTACGTCATTGTGAATATTGCCGTAGCTTTTCATAAAGTTAACAAGGGCAGCATTTCTAAATCCTGTTTCTTTCTCAGAATTTCGTACTTCGATATTGTAGTTAATCCCATGATTTTGAGCTAATTCTCGAGCAAAGAACAAAATTTCATCTTCGGGATTTGTATATTGTGATAATAAAATATCTGTTATAACTAATGCTCCTGCGTTGATAAATGGATTTCGGGGTACCCCGTTTTCATATTCAAGCTGAACAAGTGAATTGAATGCGCTTCCAGATGGCTCTAGACCCACTTTGTTTTCTAAAACAGAATCGTCATTATTTAGGCAAAGTACTAACGTTAATAGTTTGCTTATACTTTGTGTACTAAATGGTTTTAAAGCTTCCCCTACGAAATATTCTTCTCCCGATTTGGTTCTCATTGCAAAACCAAACGAATTTACATCAACACGCTCTAGTGCAGGGATATAGTTGGCTACTTTCCCTTTACCTATTGAAGGTTTAACCTCTTGATAAATCTTTTCTATTAAATGTTGATAATTCACCGTATTTAAAATCTATATGTTGCTCCTATTTTTAAACCTGAAAACATGATCCCCACATCTAACTCCAATTGAGCAGCCCATTGATTGCTAAAATAATATCTACTACCAACGTGCAATCCTAAGTATAATCCACTACCTCTATTACCAGTGTATGACACATTTGAGTACGATTTAGTCTGTGTAAGAAGCATATATCCGGCTGAAGCTCCCGCGTATAAATCCATACACACGGGCAATTCGAGAAGTTTATCGAAATAGTAGTTACTAAAACATCCAAGAGAAATCATTGTGTGAAGATATTTGCTTCCTACATAAACTTCTCGATTAATGAGCAGTCTCGTTTCAGCTCCCATGGTAAGCTCTCTATAGATAAAATGCTCTCCTTGCAAATAAAACGGGACACCTATATTCGATGCTCCTAATCCAAAATTAAGCAGTGTATTTCCGCGCTTATTATCAATGGTTCCTTGTGGAACTTGCGAGTACAATTGTATATGAATTCCTAGAACAAGGGTAATTAAAAATATTTTTCTCATTACTTATATTAGTTAGATTACTTAATGGGATTTTGTGTTGTTTTAAAAAAATTAATTTGTTTACTCTCAACGTAATTATGCTTTAATTGTTGTAAAATTTCACCTGTAAATATGTAGTAATGATTGTGAACTATAAAACTATTTTTATCTGTTTGCAATATAAGTATTGCTTTTTCATAATAATCTGATATAAAAGTATAACTACTTTGATGTTTAAATAAAACTTCAAAGTAGTAATGTTACATAATGCTACTTAATCAATGATGTATGTTTTTTCTGTCTTCCCAGTATCCAGTTTGTTCCGAATCGGAATGATATTCTTTGACCATTTTGCGGAAAAACTGCATCAAGCAAATTGTCTGTTATTAAAAAAGTTTGCCAGCCTCCCAATCTCAAAGCAACACCTAAGCCTACATTTTTATAACTGTTTTTCATTAGCGTGTATGATACTACAGCTCCAAATCCTCTATTATTAAGATTTGCAGATAAGGTAACTGACGAATTAAATTCTTTATTCCATAAACGACCATGATAAAGAGCTCCAAAACTTATAATATCCGTGAGCTGATAACTTGTGCCTAAATACATTTTTAATGGAATGATGGTCTTATATGACTGATGTGACGGTTTGATATCAAATGTTTTAAATAAACTGTCTATATACATACTTCCCATATTATTAGTGGTATCAGTGATAAGATCATTCAAACAAACACCTATGAAATCAAACTCACCTTTTGCTCTGAGGTTTGTAACGTTATCTTTCCATCTTATAAAACCGAGGTCTATGATGCTTGCATGTAGCTTCAAATTGCTAACAGGACTGTAAGTCGCACCTAAATCTATTGCTACTCCACCATTTTTCATATTGGTAATATAGCTAACCGGGTCAAATTCTTTTTCTTTTGTTTTAAAAACCACTGAATCTCCTTCCGAGTCGTAACGAAAATCAAGAATTTCAAATATTGGTTGAGACGCATTGATATTGAAATCTGCATTAAAAATAAAGTCTCCTGTCTCTGGATTGGTTCTCCATTCTAGTTTCGATTTATCAAACTGTAAATTTCCCATTCCGAACAATACTTTAGCTTTTGCTCCGTACGAGAGAACAGTACTGTGCTCATAAGCTGCTCCAAACCCTATTTCTCGGTAGTGTAGTGCTTTAGCTCCGAATCCACTTAAATCTATATAAGGATCTGGAAAATTATCATTACCATAAACGGCTAACCTAAGCAAATCGCGTGGGAACGATACTCCTGCTTCAACTTTTTCAACCAAGGAAAAATGCCAAAAAATATCTTTTGTTCTGAAACCAAAATGGAGCAGGTCAATATATGTATGGAAATCCATTCTAACAATTGGTCTAAGTCCATCGGCAAAAGCACGCGATTTGCTAACATCGTGAAAGACGGTGGCTAAAGAGTCTCCAAATGCTCCTCCCGGTTTGTAAATAATATCACTATAACAAAAACTATTTATACTTAAGCCAATATTTAGCGGTGGTAAAATTTGACCCGAAACAGGTATTATTACTCCTCCAAAATATCCATTGTAGGTGAGAGTTGAAGATGGATTTAGTCTTACACTATTAGGAACGCTGTGCAAATAATACATTCCCATATTTTCTTGCGCTTTAACCTGTAAAGCCACAAAGAAAAAAATCAATAAAAAGACATTTCCTAATATTTTTATTTTGTATTTACTCATTTCCATTACTTTTTTATAAATGCTCTTCGATTTCTACTTCAGCTTTAGCCGTAACTTTGACATCTACACCATAGTGACGATAATACAAAACACTCTCTTGGGGTTGCGTATTTGATGAAGGTAACGTGGTGTTGTAAAATGCTCTAAGTATCATATATTTAGAACCTTTCCACTTATCAAATCTATCTTTAGTAACCTCAATAACTGTTGTTTTTTTAGTTTTACCAGTAACTACACCATTCATAACTATACCTGACTCTATTATTACTTGTTCCTCAGGGGTTCCGAAAATTGAGTCTTTATAGGTATAATTTACATCGGTAAGTATTCCTTGAAGTCTGATATCATGAGGAAAACCATTTGTAATATCAAGTGTAACTTGAATTTTTTTAAAATAATTAAAAATAGTTGTGTCTGAACCAGTATCAAAATCGACTGTATCGACAAAACATATATTAGGTGTTCTTCCCCAGAAAGGTACGTCGAGCTGCGACACAACAGAGATTTTACTATTTTTACTCATAAAGTTGCGCTGTGTTCCTGATTCTGTGGGATTCAAATTAATTTTTGCAACATATTCTATACTACTTGGCAAATCATATAAAAGTTGAGGAAGATTGGTTAGCTCTCCGAAAACCTCTACCGTATCAGTGGATTCCACTAAAGAATATGGGTATGAATTCACCGGTAGTACTAAATACTCTGGGTTTACGTCGAAAAATGGCACATTACCTGTAAGGGGATCTACTCTACCTAATCTTTTATTATGTACATTGACATAATCGAATCCATATTTAGTGGGTATTCCAAAGGAATTGGAAATAATAAAACGAATTACTGGCGCTTCTACATAAAAGGCTCCTGATGTAATTTCGTTTGTAAAACCGAGATCTATTTTTGATGGTCCTAATTCATTTTCAAATGGACCTACATATCCAAAAAGCCAACTATATTCATTGTCATTAAAATCAATCTGTATGTCAATTTTATGTTCCGGATTAAAAGGCTGTGAGCCTTCATTTCTTAAGGCAAGGGTGTAATTAATAAACAGTGAGTTAACTCCACTATGTGCTTTAGTCAAATCTAAAACATATCCCTCTAAATCGGTAAATGTATGATCATAACTGTATGAGTTGCCTTGTGGTTCGATATAAATCATCCTAACATATGAATTGCCGTTCTTTCTTAATTCGGGAAATGTCATGATTAGTTGTCCTCTGTTAGGCATATTAGAGTTTACTCTTATACGAAGTTTATTACTATCAAAAACCATACTGTCTAATAATTGACCTAAAACAACTCCAAATGGATATTCCGTTTCGTGTTTTGTCATTACAACAGTGGTAGGGGCAAAACCTCCTGCACTATCATAATCAGTCTTATTAAACTGCATAGTAAAAGTCTGATTCATTAGAGTTATTAGATCTTCAGCCGTTTGCGACATCATTGTGTCCTGAAGCCGTATAATAACCAAATTAGAGTCATTCGGCACCAAATGATTGTCAGCAACAGAGTCGGCTATTTTCGCAATGTCTTCTACTGTCATTGAGCCATATGCAATAGGAAAAATCCAACTGGATTGTAGTTGTACTTTTGTTGACAACTTGTCAAGTTCAAAGTTATCGCCTATACATGAGGGGAAAACAACTAGCATGACCATCATTACAGGCACTATTATTTTTTTTACTATACTGTTCATATCTTTATAATTTTACCAGTTAAAGATTATATTATGGAACTAACATGATAGTTTGCAACGTTTTTCAAATTTTGTCTGCATGTTTTGTTTCATAGTAATATTTTATTCTGTTTTATTATTTTTTCAAGATTTTAAATTCAACACGCCTATTTAACTGACGTCCTTCCTCTGTTGTGTTTGGAGCAATAGGTTCATTAAATCCATATCCTTTGTATGTAAGTCTCGATGTTGGGATTCCTTGATTTATCAGATAATCGACAACAGCTTTTGCACGTCCTTCTGATATTCTAATATTGCTTGCTTCTGAACCTATATTGTCTGTATGTCCCGATATCTCAATCACCAAGGATTTATATGTGTTCATCATAACCACTACCCTCTCTAATTCAGGATATGAGCTTGGATGTAAAACTGTTTTTCCAAATTCAAAGAAAATATTATTTAAAACTACTTTCGAACCAGCTTCTAATTTATTTAACATTATGTTTTTTGTAATTTCCTGATAATTAGTAGCAGCTGGTATATTAAAGTTTTCCGAATGGTGCAAATAATCAGTTGCCTTAACCATCATAGCATAGTTCCTTCCCGAAGGCAGAGTAATCATATATTCGCCTGTTTCTGGATTCCCCTCTACGGTTTGTACTATTTCGTTTTTCTCGTTGTCGACAACCTCAATAGTTGCTCCAATAGGACGTTCTGTGAATGAGTCGCTAATAACGCCTTTTACAATTGTAAGACGAATTGTTTTAATTTCAACTGTTTTTTCAATTACAGTTTCAGTTATTGGGTTGGCTAATGAAGCTAACAACATATCCTCTGAATTCTGAATTAACGGCTTTTCAGGTCCTAAGAAGGTAATCATATAAATATCCCAATCGCCATTACTACTATCCTGACCTTGTGAAGCATAATAACCAAAACGTTGATTCGCAGTTATTGAGAAAAACATATCATCATCGGGCGTATTTATGGGATGACCAAGATTCTGCGGAACTCCCCATGTTCCATCTCGTTCAATTTCGCACTTAAAAATATCAAAACCTCCCATTGATGTATGCCCATTCGAACTAAAATAAAGAGTTTGTCCATCGGGGCTTATAAAAACTGCTTCTTCATCATAGGGGGAATTAACTAGATTCCCGAGATTCAATGGTTTCCCCCAATTTTTTTTGATATCAGTTCTGCGTGATTCGTAAATATCACTACCACCTTTTGAAGTTTCAGGGTTGTTAGATGTAAGCCACATTGTTTTACCATCAAAATGCATCGATGCAGATGTTTCTCTGTGTTTTGAATTTATTTTCCCAAACGAGCGCTTAGATGGCTTACTCCATCTTGCTTTGCTTTTTGTTTTTGTTATAGATAAATCTCCATTTCTGTCTTTGCCGTCAAACAAGATTAATTCTTGACCACTCGGAGATATTCCTACTACAGCATTATTTGCTTTCGAATTAACGGGCTTAGGAAGCTGTTCAGGCTCGGTCCAAACTCCTTTTTCTTTTGTGGTTTTGTATATCTTCTCGTAATAATTTTGTGTTGACTTATATTTCGGTGTTTTTTTCTTACCCACAATAGGTCGTTGTGATGTAAAATAAAGAGTCCTGCCATCAATTGAGACAACTGGCGAATACTCTGAAAACGCTGTATTTACATTATCACCAATATTATCAATGAAAACTCGCTGAGGCTCTTTAACATATTTTTCTCCATACTCTGTTTCTTGCACGTATTTTTGGATTACCGGTGTTAGTCGTAGTAGTTCCTTTGTATCCAATGTAGCCCTGTATTTTAAGTAATATTCGCGGGCTTTCTCAAACTTATAGTTCAAATGATATCCCCTTGCCAGTTTAAATAAAATGTCTTTTGCAATATTGGGATTTTGCTTATGTGCAATCTCAAAATGTTGCAGACATCTCTTTTTATTGGTTGAGGCCAAATAACTACTCCCTAAATAATAATTTAAGGCTGCGTTGTTCGGATCAAATTCATAGGCAGCATTAAAATATTTTGCTGCTTCACGGTAATCGCCTACTTTGCCTTTTTTATAGTGTTTCAGTCCTTTCTTTGCATTTTTCTTAGCCTGTTTATAATTGGCAGGGACTTCGAAATCTGCTGAATTAATTTTTAATTTAACTTTCTGTGCTACAGCATCTTGCGACAAGGCAAATGACAATACTATAGTTATTATGAATATTATATTTCTGTACAAATTTGTCATAACTGTGGAAAAATTTATTCGGTTTCACAAAAAATCACGAAGCTTTTCGCTTGAATTTGTCCTAAGTTAATTGCCTGTTTCCAATCAAGACATGCTCCTCTAACATCACGTATCATTTCGCGTGCATTGCCGCGGTTTAAATACGCTTCTCCATAATCAGGATTTAACTCAATGGCTTTTGACAGGGCAACAATTGCTTCATTATATCTTTCTAATTTGATCAGAGATGTTCCCAAGTTATTGTACGCAAATGGATAATCGTCTCGAAGTTCAATTACATGCTCAAAATCTTCAACTGCACCTTCGTAATCGGCTAAGTTAAATCGGGCACAACCTCTATTATTCCACACAAGTGGAAGAGTCGAATCCATTTTTATTGCCAAGTTGTACTCTTCAAGTGCACCTTGATTATCGCCCTGACGACGCTTTGCACTTCCAAGATTACTATAAGCTAATGCTAAATGGGGATCAAGAGCAATGGCTTTGTTGTAATCTTCAATAGCCCCCAAATAGTTTTCTAACATGCGCTTTGCGCTTGCTCTATCGTTCCATGCATAAGCAAAATCTTCTTTACGATTAATACTTAAAGTAAAATCAGCTACAGCTGCGTCATAATTCTTTCTAAGAAACTCTATTACACCTCTGTAATAATAAGCCCTATAATCTTCAAACTTATTGTTTATAGCACTTGTATAATCTGAATATGCTGAATCCTGATTATTTAGCTGTTCATATGACCTAGCCCTGTTAAAATATGCTACCCCAAGAGTATTTGTAATTTCAATAGCTTTAGAGAAATCGGCAACTGCATTTCCATAATCTTTTAACTGCATATATGTACTCCCACGATTTAAATATGCTTTTGCAAAATTTCCATCATAAGATATCGATTTTCCAAAGCTTTCGAGAGCCTTTTCGTACTCTCCATTGCCAAACTGCGTTACACCAAGATTATAAGCCAATTCGGCTTCTTGGTTCTCGGCAGCGACTAATGTAGGATCGTCAAAAATCTGATTATCAAACTCTTGACTAAAGAGCCTTATACCGACAAAAAATGTTGAAATTAATAAAAACGTGATTTTTAATCTCATTTTGATTGATATGTTAAATGGTTTGTAATGCAAATATAATGTATTTATACATTAAAGTAAGCGTAAAATTGATGAATGGTAGATTTGAGGCGTCAAAATGCAACATCATTTATTAAAAATGAGTTTTTTCCTTAGATGTTGCGTTTTAAATATACTTTTGTCATAGGAATAAAACAATTTTTGCTTATTGTTGTAACGAAAAATTATATAATTTTGTAATTATATAAATCTGTTTTTTATGAAGAAAATTCTTTTATCATTTTTGGTTTTGAGCGTAGGGGTGAGTTCTTACGCACAAAGAAACTGTTCTATTCATCTATCTGTTGATGGACTTGGCGTTGGAGCCATTGATGGAACGAAAGAAAACCTTTGGGACATACGGCAAACTTTCGACAGCCATTCTAGTTACGAAAGTGATTATCTGACAAGTAAATCATTAATAAAATACTTGAGCATTAAGCCAGAGTTTAGATTTTCCGACAAGCTTAGTCTTTATACTGGACTACAGTACACTTATATGAGAAACTGTTTTTTAGGTGAATATGAAAACGGCTTTTTCTATGTTCGCTCTAATCAAAACGCTGAATACGAAACAAACTTATTTCGCTTAAAGAATATCGAAGAAACAGCTGGCTACCTATCTATCCCTATTGAGGTAAAATATACACCTTTGCGCTTTCAAGGTTTTAACTTCTACGGCAGATTAGGGTTAGACTTTGGAGTGAATGTCCACTCAAAAAGAAGTGCCGAGTTTTTTCAAGCCGAGATGCAACAATACGAAGCCGACGTACTTAATATAGTACCATTTTCTCCTAATAAGCTTTTGGTTACAACATACGTGGGCATTGGCATGGGTTATAAATTTACTAATGGTGTTACTTTAAGTGCAGATATGCCTACTGTAAAAAGGATTTTAACCAAGAAGCACTCATCTATTATTAAAGTTGACTTTCTTACTGGCATACAACTATCACTTAGTATTCCGTTAATAAACAAAGAATCAAAAGAATAAAACATTAATAACTACAAACGTATGAAAACATATATTCATCTTACATTAATCGTAATCTTATCTTTTCTCCTTTTTGGATGCTATAATGAAAAGGATTTTGAACTTAACCAAAGCGTTTTTATCGAAGATTCGCTCTATCCCGAACTTCCAATATACTCCGAATGGGGTTACAACACTTTCGGGGTTTATATTGACAGAAAGCCTTTTGTCTCTCGTGAATACATAACGCCTGTAAAGGTCATTGTAAAGTCCGACACACTACATTTTAACTTAAATGGTACATTTAATGGCAAACAAACCTCTCTAAAATTTAGTATTAAAGGTTATTCCCCAAACAATCATGATGAGCTTTCAGTGTTGAACGATGTACGTATAAACCTGAGCGGAGAAAACGTAGAGACCTATTTTACAAATGGCGACACAACGTACCATCTCGACATTCTTGACGGTGAAATTCATTTTAAGAAATTTCAAAAACTCATGGTTGATAAAGAATTTATGAAATCGATACTTTCCGGCACCTTTAAGTTTAGGACGGTCCTAAACAACGAACCAACAGCATTTGCTAACGGTCGGTTTGACTTAGGCATTGGATATGATAATTTCTTCAAATTCAATAATTAGTGAAGATAATAAAACAGGTAATAGGTGCAAGGTAAAACATAACAACTCATTAGACACAAAACAGCCAATGAGTTGAAAATAAAGATATTATAAGCATATTGCATTATAGTATCTTTTATGTATTATGCGCCAAATTTAAAAAATATTTCTACCTTAATATTATAATTGCCTTTTTTGCGATACGTCATTATTTCATCTGTTAAAAGATTTTGTTACCTTTGTAGATATTGTAAAACACATAGTTTATGAACTAATGTGGAAATTTGATGTGACGTTAAATTAAAAATTATAATAATCATGAAAACTACAAGAATTTTTATTTTTACACTGTTAGTGGGACTATTTCTACTCTTTGCAAATGGTTGTGAAAAAGTTGAAGGAGACGGAATAAACGGCAATAACATGAGCATACCCACATTATCAACAACGGAAATTACCAACATTACTCAAACCTCTGCAAATAGCGGTGGTAGCATTACTTCAGATGGTGGATCAGATGTAACAGCTCGTGGAGTGTGTTGGAGCACAAATCAAACTCCAACAATATCAGACAACATTACCACAGATGGAACAGGAGTAGGTATGTTTTCTAGTATATTAACTGATTTGTCGCCCAATACAACATACTACGTACGAGCATACGCAACAAATAGCAAGGGTACAGGTTATGGCAATACCTTAACTTTTACTACACAAGAACAAGATGAGAACAGTTTTACGGATCCCCGCGATGGTAACGTTTATAAATTCGTAACCATTGGTGAACAGATTTGGATGGCAGAGAACTTAAAATATTTACCAAATGTAGTTGGTCCTGAGACATGGTCAGAAACAGAGCCATATTATTATGTTTATGACTATGAAGGCACAGATGTAACAGCAGCCAAAGTAACAGCCAATTATAACACCTACGGTGTATTGTATAATTGGATAGCAGCAGTCGACGGAACGACAGGTAGCGAAACTAATCCAAGCGGAATTCAAGGTATTTGTCCCGCAGGTTGGCACTTGCCAAGTGATGCAGAGTGGACGCAATTAATCGATTATCTAGGTGGAGATTGGATCGCCGGCGATAAGCTTAAAGAGGCAGGGACTACTCACTGGGAAAGTCCAAACGAAGGTGCAACCAATGAATCTGGCTTTACAGCCCTGCCAGGTGGGTACTATGTAAACGGATTCGGTGCTATTGGAAGATTCGGTAATTGGTGGAGTGCTACAGAAGATCCTACTACGAATTCTGCATGGTACCGTGACATGCGCTGCTTCGAAAGCTCAGTCTATAGGAGCAATGTCGATAGAAGCTGGGGAATGTCTGTTCGTTGTATAAAGGATTAAAATCTATTAAAAGGAGAAAGAGAAAAGTAACAAGATAAAATTTAAACAATCAAGGCACAATATCCATTCATAAGCTTATTAAAAAATAGATTTCACCTATCACGCGCTTAGCGTTGTGATAACAAAAAAACGATTAGCGATTTTTTCCTCGCTAATCGTTTTTTATATATTGGTAAAGAGATTAAAATGCTCTACACCTATAGTGCCGCACTCATTACAACCACCTCTTTACTTACCTTCCCTATCAAACCTTGTAATACTGTGCCTGGTCCTACTTCGGTAAACTCTGTCATACCATCAGCAAGCATATTTTTAGAAATCTGCGTCCAACGTACAGGCGAAGTTAGTTGAGCAATTAAATTCTTTTTGATTGTTTCTGGCTCAATGTGCGGTTTTGCATCAACGTTTTGATATACAGGTGCAATAGGCTTATTGAATACCGTATTGTTGATAGCCTCGGCTAGTTCAACTCGTGCCGGCTCCATCAATGGGCTGTGGAACGCTCCTCCAACTTTCAAAGGAAGTGCTCGCTTAGCTCCTGCTTCTTTTAGTTTTTCGCATGCAATTTCAATTCCTTTTATAGAACCTGAAATAACTAACTGCCCGGGACAGTTGTAGTTGGCAGGAACAACAATCTCGTCAATTTTTTGACAAACCTCTTCTACGATGCTGTCGTCAAGTCCTAAGATAGCCGCCATGGTTGAAGGCTCTTTTTCACAAGCCTTTTGCATTGCCAAAGCTCTTTTGTAAACTAACTTTAATCCGTCAGCAAACGAAAGTGCATTAACTGTCGTAAGTGCAGAAAACTCGCCTAAAGAGTGACCAGCAACCATATCCGGATTAAATTTATTGCCTAATGCTTTCGCTAATATTACAGAATGTAGAAAAATAGCTGGTTGTGTTACCTTTGTTTGACGCAAATCCTCTTCGGTACCTGCAAACATCAAATCAGTAATTCTGAATCCCAATATCTCATTGGCTTGTTCAAACAAATCTTTGGCAATTGGCAAATTATCGTAAAGATCTTTGCCCATACCTACAAATTGTGCTCCCTGACCGGGAAATCCGTATGCTTTCATATGTTTATAATTTTAATTACATGAAGTATAAATACCTTAATATCACGCCTTTGTGTAAAACAATACCGGTATATACACTTCAAAAGTTGATTAAATTTCTGTTTATTTCAAGACAAAAATACAATTTTATTAGCTTTTTAGCGCAATTACAAATAAGTTATAAAACAGATAGGCAAAATATTATAAACTTAGATTTAAAGAATCAACTTGAATTAACCACTAATAACCTATTTCTATCACTAAAAAGTGCTTTAAATAAATCTTTTTTAACAGCAAAGCATCATTTTACCAAAAAAATATATACTTTAGCGCAAAATCGCCACTAATAACATGGTCAATACTCTCTAACACTAAAACATAAGATATGAAGGTTACTGCAAATTTTGATGGAGGAAACATTGAGGTAATAAAAGCCGAAACCCCTGAAAACATAGAGCTTGCTATCAGGCGAGACACTAAAAGTACATTTATGCAATGGTTCTATTTTCGTTTAGAGGGTGCACAAGGCTTCCCATGTAAAATATCAATTGTTAACGCCTCAGAAGTTAGCTATCCAGAAGGATGGACGGGCTACCGTGCAGTTGCTTCATACGACCTAAAAACATGGTTCAGAGTTCCTACATCTTTTGATGGGAAGGAACTACATATAACACATATGCCCGAATACAACTCGGTTTATTATGCATATTTTGCACCATATTCGCACCAACGACATCTTGAGATGATCCATAAAGCCCAAACAAGCAAGCAGATGGTTCTTGAAAACCTGGGGCAAACCGTAGAGGGTCGCAATATCGATTTACTTGTGGCGGGCGAAATTGCCGATAGCAAACCAAAAATTTGGATTATTGGTCGCCAACACCCTGGCGAACCCATGGCTGAATGGTTTATGGAGGGGCTAATTGAAAGACTTTGTAATACAAACGATCCTGTTTCACGCACACTTTTGGACCAAGCTATTTTTTATCTGATTCCAAATATCAACCCCGATGGCTCAATACATGGTAATTTGCGAACCAACGCAGCCGGACATAACTTAAACCGCGCCTGGCAAAATCCCGACCCCATAGAAACACCCGAAGTATATTACGTTCGTCAACGTATGATAGATACAGGTGTTGATATGTGTTTAGATATCCACGGTGATGAGGCTCTTCCCTACTGTTTTGCAACATCAAACGCTGGAATCCCCTCGTTTAGCAAACGTTTAGGCATGTTGGAAAAAGAGTTTACCGATATTTGGAAAAAAACAAGTCCTGATTTTCAAACCGATAGAGGTTACGAAATAGATAAACCAGGGAAGGCAAAAATGGACATTTGTAGCAAATGGGTTGGCGAGAATTTCGACTGCCTATCATTGACAATTGAAATGCCATTTAAAGATAACAACAACCTACCCGATTCGACATACGGCTGGAGCCCCGAAAGAAGCAAATGCCTTGGAGCATCAGTCCTTAATGTAATATTGCAAATGGTTGATATATTGGTTTAATTCATTAATAACAAATGCTTAGCACAGAAACTATAAAACGCAGGTTACGCGATAAAAAGGTGGGTATCGCAGGTAGTGGAGGATTAGGCTCAAACTGTGCTATGGCTTTAGCTCGTGCAGGTATTGGCCACTTAGTTTTAACCGATTTCGATGTTGTAGTAGAATCAAACCTTGAAGTTCAATACTATTTTAAGGATCAAATTGGACATAAAAAAGTGCTTGCATTAGCCGAAAATATTAAAAAAGTAAATCCACTAATTAAAACCGAAACACACGACATTAAGTTAGACGAGAATTCGATTGTAACCATATTCCGTAATTGCGATGTTATTGTCGAAGCATTTAGTTTAGTTGAAAACAAACAGATGCTTGTCGAAACGGTATTATTAAATTTTCCTGAAAAGTTTTTAATAATGAGTTCAGGGTTCGCAGGTTGGGGTAATAGCGATAGAATTTCACAAGCTTCATATGAGAAATTGATTATTTGTGGTGATTTCATGACTGGAGCAAAAGAAACTCTACCGCCTTTAGCACCAAGGATTGGAATTGTTTCGAATATGCAAGCAAATGCAGTACTTGAAATTTTACTTAATAAAAAACTATAGTTTATCAACTATTTGCAATAAGATAAACTTATATTTGATCGTATTTTTCAAATAAGAACACTATAACAATACGTGTAAATTAATAATCATGAAGGGTCTGAAAAACTTTTACTTTAAGAGGTTACATAACAAATATGGGTTAACATTTATAGTATTTCTAGTTTGGATGATTTTTTTTGATACTAACAATCTGATTGACAGGGTTGACAGTATCAAGCAACGGCGAAAATTAAAAAGTGATATTGAGTACTTTAAGCATAGAATAGAAACCGACTCTAAAAACCTTAAAGAGTTAAAAACTAATCCGGAAGTACTTGAAAAATTTGGGCGTGAGCAATACTTTATGAAAAAAGACAACGAAGATATTTTTATAATCGTTAAAGATTAAATCATTTTGTCAAGCGCTGTATAAGACTTTTACGACTCACAAAACTATAATGCTCTGTTTCCGCACCAAATCCCAAGTTACGTTGCGCTATTGACTTTATGCTCGAACCTGTAAAATCAAATATTTTATCCTCTCCTGCATATCTTTCAATTACTCGGTCGATCAACAAAAACATTGCACGCTTATCTTTTCCAACGTTACTTGATGAACATAAAAGGAAATAAACACGTTGAGCATCAACAATAAACAAGCCTGCTGAAATTAACTCACTATTATCGTAAACTCCAACAAGCAAAGGTTGGGAATAAATTTTTGCATTGTATATCAAATTCTTAATACTATTGGCATTTGGTTTTGTAAACTCTTGAGGCTCCCATTGGCACTGAAACTCAAGAAATTGCTCAACGTCTAAATTATAATCTATTGTCAATTCAAATTCGTTTGCAGCTTGAATATTGCGCCGTGTATTTCTATTGTAGTCGGCAGCTATATGGTCGTAACCTTTAATCAATCTCAAAATTTGATTATCCCGCTGAACGACATCATAATTACTGTTTATCTCAGTTTTAAAAGTGCCATTTAAGTGAACAATCAAGTATTTACTCGGAATAGAGCTTAAAAATTCAAACACTATTTCAGGCGAACAGCCATCTTTCCCTATTACCCCAAGTCGCTGAGTAATAAATGGTTGATAAATATATTGTATAAAATACTTTTCCCTAAAAGGCAAAGGCATTACAAACTCATAATCACCATAAATCAGGGCATTCCAATTAGAGTTGGTCATTGAATCAAGATACCACGATTCAAAATAAATCAACCGCATGAAACTTTGACGAACCAAAGAGTCCCATTTAACAACGTCTATTTGCGACCGTTTGTAAAATTCAATTTTTTTATCTCCATTTCCCTTTCTCATAAAAACATAATTAGCTTCCAACCCACTCCAATATAAACTCTACGGAAAAGAGGTAACCACCGTGAAACCTAACAAATCGTCAAGTCCTGTGGAGCGATCGCAATTGTAAACAAAAATCAAATAGTCGTTACTTGTTTGGGCAAAATTCCCCTCAATCTTGCTGAAATCAATGCGATTGTCGTAATTATAAACAAAAGCATAACAATAGTCATGAAATCCCTGTTTTAGCAACATTTTATTTTCGTAAAGCGCCTTATCAACATCGTAAACCATTAAATTCCAAGGATTTAACGAATATCCCGTCAATGCACCATAAACATATACATTACCCTCTATCATCGGTAACTCCGATTTTAGCGTAAAATAGGCATAAAAATAGTCAGCTTCAGTATTACTATTCCACGACCCAAACTTTTCGATATGGTTTTTACCGTTCATATCGTCTGAACTACGTGGCGGTGTATTGGTCCTAAACATATCGGTTGGCAACTGTACATGATCAACTCCACGTATCGTAACTAACTTTTCAACATCAGAGTAATTAGTACTTAACTCTTTTAAATTCAAAGTTCTAAACTCGTTATTTGGACTTAACTCTTTTTCGTAAGTTATAATATTCCCCCTGACAAACAACGGGGAAATATCCGTAACCGCCCCATGCCAAATATAGTTGGGCACAACAACCACTTTCAAATCAGAAAAGACATCGCTAACCTGAACCCTTGAAATATCAATTGACAACTCAAGTTTTTGGTTGTTGTAATTCATACTACCGCCATGTATCATTCGAATATTTGCGTCAATAGAAATTTTATTGTCATAAACCGTGAAACGCCGCGATATCACAACATCATCTGTGGAAGCATCAAAAACTTTAAGCAAAAAGTTACCCGTTCGTTTTATTTTGATGTCGTTGTTTGGAATCCTCAAAACGTAGTGACGATACGGAATTGTAGTTGCTATCGACAACTCGTAGTCGTTCAAACTGTTATTAGCAAAACCATCTAAATAACTGTTTACATCGTTGTTTTGAACTTGCCAGTTTGCATCGTAATGCTCAATTGTATAATAATAATTGTGTTGCGTAGAGTCTATATCATCGAAATGCAACTCTAACGACGAACTGCCATTAATCGCGAGATTTGGATATGTCATTGTACTTCCCGATAAGTAAGTTTGAACTGATTGAACATAAGGGACGTGTACTCGATTATTATTCAATGATGTCGCTTCCCATATTTTATCAACAACCTCTTGCGATGGAAATAGTGGTTGAGAAAACGCCTGACCGTATGCAATAAAAAAAACAACAAAAAATAATTGCTTTTCAATTGAGTATAACTTCTTTTTCATTATACATATCTCATAATTACAATAAAAACCAATCAAAAAACGAATATACTAAGAAAGATATTATGTTTGACACATTTTTGAGCAACATATATTTTTGTCTTAATGACACTAAAATATAAATCAGAAATATAGAAATTATATATCTTATTTTACCTACATTTGCACGATTATTGAGATAAAAACCAAGCACAAACAAATAACAAAAAAAACTAATGTCAAAAGTAATAAAAATCCGCAAAGGGCTCGATATTCCTATAGTTGGAGAAGCCGACCGGAAAATTACAGATGTACCAAATTCTGAGACTTTTGCTATTAAACCTTTGGAATTTAAAGGATTAAGTCTAAAGCTCGTAGTAAAAATTGATGACGAGGTAAAAATCGGAACACCAATATTACACGATAAAGCCAATCCCGACATTGTTATAACAGCACCAGTTTCTGGAAAGGTTACTGCTATAAATCGTGGAGAACGCCGCTCGTTATTGGAAGTAGTTATAAAATCTGACAAAACTAATAGCACTGTCGATTTTGAAAACATAAATCGTTCGTCGCTTGACAGAAAGTTAATAACTGAACACCTTTTAAAAACAGGACTTTGGGCTTTTATAACACAACGTCCATTCGGACTTGTAGCGAATCCAGAAAACAGTCCACGCGATATTTTTATATCAACTTTTGATTCATCTCCACTTGCCCCCGATATCTCGTTTATAATTGAGCAAGACAAGCAAAGTTTTGCAGCAGGTGTAGAAATACTGCAACAATTAACTTCGGGCAAAGTTCATTTAGGTTTAAATGCGGATAAATCAAACGAAATGTTTGAAAATATCAAAAGTATCGAAAAACATTACTTTACGGGACCACATCCAGCAGGTAATGTTGGGATACAAATTCATCATATCGCTCCCATTATTAAGAATGACGATATTGTTTGGACTGTCAGACCACAAGATGTTCAAAATATAGGACGATATTTCAGCACAGGAAAACTTGATTTCCAGCGCATTATAGCAATAACAGGTAGTGAAGTTATCAACCGAAGTTATGTAAAAACTACTGTTGGTGCTAATTTTGAGCCTTTACTAAAAAACAACGTAAGTATGGATAAAAACTTGCGATATATTAGTGGTAATCCACTAACAGGCAGCAAAGAGGAAGCAACAAGTTTTCTCGGTTTTTATCATGATCAAATTACCGTTATACCCGAAGGTGACGAATACGAGTTTATGGGCTGGGCTATGCCTCGGTTTAGTAAATATTCGGCTTCAAAAGCTTATTTCAGTTGGTTGTTCCCAAAACGTAAATACGTTATAGATGCAAATATAAACGGAGATGAACGAGCTTTTGTCGTTACCGGCGAATATGAGAAGTATCTGCCAATGAACATTTTACCCGTATATCTGCTTAAAGCCGTTATCACAAAAGATATTGACAAAATGGAGCAGTTGGGAATATACGAGGTTATTGAAGAAGATTTAGCGCTTTGCGAGTTTGCCTGTACCTCCAAAATTGAGGTACAAAAGACTCTACGAGAAGGAATTGAGTTTTTAATTAGTGAGTTATAAAACAGAACACATGAAGGCTGCAAGAAAATTATTAGACAATATAAAACCGAAGGTTCAAAAAGGTGCCAAGTTTCACTGGCTCCATTCAACCTACGATGCATTTGAAACATTCGCATTTGTACCTAAAACAACAAGCAAATCTGGTTCACATATCCACGACGTAATAGATATGAAACGAACCATGACAGTTGTGATATTAGCGCTTATGCCGGCACTCTTATTTGGGATGTATAATGTTGGATATCAACACTATTTATCAACAGGAGCATTAGCAACGACATCGTTCTTTTCACTGTTTTGGTTTGGGTTCCTTAAAGTACTTCCCATAATAATTGTAAGCTATGTAACTGGTCTTGGTATTGAATTTTTATTTGCTCAACTGCGTGGACATCAAGTAAACGAGGGCTTTTTGGTTACAGGAATGTTAATTCCACTAATTATGCCTCCCAATATTCCACTTTGGATGGTGGCAGTTAGTACAGCATTTGCGGTTATCTTTAGTAAAGAAGTGTTTGGTGGTACTGGAATGAACTTTATGAACCCCGCACTGACAGCGCGAGCATTCCTTTTCTTTGCTTATCCATCGCACATTTCGGGCGACGCAGTTTGGATTGCAGAAAAAGCCGATGCTTTCTCTGGAGCCACACCATTAGCATTAGCTGCAAGCGGTGAACCACAAACTCATAGTATTGCAGAAATGCTCATAGGCTTTGTGCCAGGCTCAATAGGAGAAACATCAGTAATAGCCATAGGCATTGGAGCACTATTACTATTGGCAACAGGCATAGCAAGTTGGCGTATAATGCTTTCGGGAACAATCGGTGCACTTTTAATGGGAATTATACTCAATTTGACAGCAACTGCCACAAACCCATTTATGTCGGTACCATTTTGGCATCACTTACTGATGGGTGGATTCGCATTCGGAATTGTGTTTATGGCAACCGACCCTGTTACTGCATCGCAAACCCAGACAGGTAAATGGATATATGGTTTTCTGATAGGATTTTTAGCAGTTCTTATCAGAGTTTTAAACCCAGCTTATCCAGAAGGAATGATGTTATCAATACTATTGATGAATGTTTTTGCACCACTTATTGACCATTATGTTGTTCAAGCAAACATCAAACAACGCATGAAACGGACTCGACAAACTAATCCTGCTGTGCAAGGATAATAGTTGAGTTCAATATGAACATAAATTAAGAGATTTATAAGATATTCAAAAAGAACTGTTTAGCTTAAAATTATCGGAATAATGAATACACAAGGAAATGCATATACAATAATATATTCTTCGATAATGGTTATTTTGGTTGCTGCGGCATTGTCATTTACTGCACTAACCTTAAAACCAAGACAGGATAAGAATATAGAGGTTGAGAAAAAGCAAAACATACTCACATCTGTACATATAGGTTTAGATGCTGACCAGCAAAGCGACAAGGCTGGATACATCGAAAGTTTATATAACAAATATATTACCGAAGCTTTTTTGGTTGACAGCAAGGGAGACAGAATAGATGGTGACGCTTTCACTGTTGATATCAAAAAAGAAATAGGCAAACCATTAGAAAACAGACAACTACCTGTATTTGTATGTACGAATGACCAAAACATAAAAAACTATATTCTGCCCGTTTATGGTAGCGGATTATGGGGAGCCATATGGGGATATGTAGCTGTACAAGACGACTTTAACACTGTAGTTGGCGTTATGTTTGACCACGCATCGGAAACACCCGGTTTAGGAGCAGAAATAAGCACCCCTCCTTTTCAAAAGCAATTCGATGGCAAAAAACTTTTCGACGAAGAGAAGTTTGTTTCCGTTAAAGTTGTAAAGGGTCAAAACACCACAGAAAATCCACACGCTGTTGATGGAATTTCGGGAGGAACAATCACAAGTAACGGAGTTGAACAAATGCTTTCCGAGTGTTTATCGGGATATTTAGAATTTTTCAAATCGCAAAAAAACGACCAATATGAGCAATAAAGAACCTCTATTTTCAGCAAAAAACAGACGATTAATTACTTCGCCTCTTAGCAAAGATAATCCAATCACAATACAGGTATTGGGAGTCTGTTCGGCACTGGCTGTTACTGCTAAGCTTCAACCAGCTGTTGTTATGGCAATATCAGTAACTGTAGTTGTTGCACTTGCAAACGTTATTATTTCACTTATCAGAAATACAATCCCAAACAGAATTCGTATTATAGTACAGTTAGTTGTTGCCGCGGCATTAGTAATTATTGTCGATCAAATACTGAAAGCATATGTGTACGAGATATCAAAGCAACTTTCAGTATTTGTGGGACTTATTATCACAAACTGTATATTAATGGGACGCTTAGAAGCTTTTGCACTTGCAAATAAGCCATGGCCCTCATTTCTCGATGGAATCGGTAACGGTTTGGGATATGGTATTATACTAATAGTGGTTGGATTTTTCCGTGAGCTATTTGGCTCTGGCACTATTTGGGGATATACTGTTGTACCTGAAAGTTGGTATATAGAAAACGGTGGATTCTACGCAAATAACGGAATGATGATATTGCCCCCTATGGCACTTATCACAATTGCAATTATTATATGGGTACAACGAAGCCGCGACCATTCACTTATTGAAGAAAATAATTAACACTACAAGAAAAATCGAAGATTATGGAAAATTTACTTAACATATTCGTAAAGTCGGTATTTATAGAAAATATGATATTTGCCTATTTTCTTGGCATGTGTTCGTATATTGCTGTTTCAAAGACAGTTAAAACAAGTATGGGACTCGGAATTGCAGTTATATTTGTTCTGGGAATTACACTTCCAATAAACTATCTGCTTGAAAATTACATACTTAAAGAAGGTGCTTTAGCTTGGTTAGGCGAGTCATTTGCAACAGTTGACCTTAGCTTTTTAAGCTTTATAATGTTTATTGCTGTAATAGCATCAATGGTTCAATTAGTCGAAATGTTTGTGGAGAAATATGCTCCTGCACTATACAACTCTTTAGGAATATTTTTACCACTGATAGCTGTTAACTGCGCTATTCTTGGAGGTTCGTTATTTATGCAAGAACGCGCTTATGAAAATATTGCCGAAGCAACCGTATTTGGAATTGGCTCGGGAGTAGGCTGGTTACTGGCTATTGTTGGAATTGCAGCAATACGCGAGCGCATACGCTATTCGAATGTACCAAAACCACTACGCGGTCTTGGTATTACTTTTATTGTCACAGGATTAATGGGTATCGCCTTTATGGCATTTATGGGTATTAAACTATAAACTAAGTAGTTATGATTTCATTAGTTATAAGTACAACAATTATTACAAGTATAGCAGTTTTTCTGTTAGTTATTCTTTTATTAGTTTCTATATTGCTTTATGCAAAGGCAAAACTAACACCTCCTGGAAAACTTATAATAAATATAAACAACGGCGAGCGAGAGCTTGAAGTTGAAGGTGGAGGCAGTTTGCTTGCTACATTAGGAAACAACAAAATATTCCTCCCATCTGCTTGTGGTGGTGGTGGAACTTGCGCAATGTGTAAATGTGTGGTTAATTCAGGCGCAGGCTCAATACTACCAACAGAAGTAGGTTTTTTTACCCGTAAAGAACAACAAAATAATTGGCGGTTAGCTTGTCAGGTTAAGGTTCGCGACAATATTGAAATGACAATCCCTCAAGAGATACTTGGAATAAAAAAATGGGAATGTGAAGTTATTAGCAACAAAAACGTAGCTACATACATAACCGAATTTGTAGTGAAGTTGCCCGAAGGAGAAAGACTTGATTTTAAATCAGGCGGATATATTCAAATTGACGTCCCAAAAATAAATATCGATTTTAAAGATATGGATCCTGGCGATAAGTACAGAGAAGAGTGGGAAAGAATGAAAATGTTCGACCTAAAAATGAAAAATCCAGAACCAACTTATCGTGCATACTCAATGGCAAACCATCCTGCTGAAGGAAATATTATAATGCTAAATATAAGGATAGCTACGCCACCATTCAATCGCGCTAAACGAGAGTTTGAAAAGGTTAATCCGGGGGTATGTTCATCATACATATTCTCAAGGAAACCAGGCGACAAGGTTACAATAAGCGGTCCATACGGTGAATTTTTCATTAAACCAACGAAACGTGAAATGATATTTATTGGTGGTGGCGCGGGTATGGCTCCCATGCGCTCACATATCTTCCATCTGTTCCAAACCGAAAAAACTGATAGAAAAGTTTCATATTGGTATGGAGCACGTTCACTCAGAGAAGTTTTCTACGATGACCAGTTTAGAGCAATTGAGAAAGAGTTTTCAAATTTTGAATTTCACTTAGCTTTGAGCGAACCGCTGCCCGAAGATAACTGGAATGGACCTACAGGATTTATACATCAAGTTCTTTTCGATAACTACTTGTCAAAACACGAAGAACCTGAAGAAGTTGAGTATTACCTATGCGGACCTCCAATGATGAATGACGCAGTTAATAAAATGCTGTACGAATTGGGAGTGCCAAAAGAAAATATTGCATTCGACGATTTCGGCGGATAAAAACAAAAAAGCTCGCACCAAATTCTATTGCGAGCTTTTTTATATTATTCATAAACACTATGCACAAAATTAAAAATAAGTACCTATAATTGCATTAAAAAGTTTTAAATTTGTAGATTTGATTCTTTATTACAAAATTGTTTTGATTTTATAGAAAATTCTGAGTACATCTTATTACTCAATAATTATCTGTTTTGTGGATAAACGTTTGATATACATATTTTTATTTTTATCTTTAATTCTCAAAGGGTTTATAGCCTCCGGACAAGAATTAAAAGATATTACCCCTGCGAAAAAAGCCCTATTCGACCAACACATTGAATTAGCTCAAATAGCTGA